>CAIWXG010000494.1 GCA_903916555.1 uncultured Bacteroidota bacterium | reverse complement strand
ATCTATCCTATACCTGCTTTTTATTTGTGTAGGTGGGTAAGCTATTGATGATTTTTTCTTTTTGGTAGTTTGTATTTCCGTTGTTCTCTTTTTCTCTGCTTTAGATTTTCCGAAAAAGCGTTTTACACCCGAAATTTTATCTTGATTATGTTTTTGATTGTATTTTTCTATTTTACGTTTCTTCCTTTCCAACTTCTCTGACTTTCTTTTTTCTTTTTTCGTTTCTTTAGGCTCCGCATTATATACATTAAGCTTAGCTGAATCGGCTATTTCTTTTTTCTTCTTTTGCTGAGTGTTTTTGTGTCCAAAGATTTTTTTCCAAAACTGTGCCTCTACATTTTTTGTAAATGCACAAAACCATAAAGTGGTTACTATTGCATATATGAAATATTTTTTCCTCATTAGTCTTTATACACTTAAATTGAATCGATGCTACTAGTACTTTGCTATTCTTTTGTAATAAGTAAACATTATTTTATCTAACACTTTACTCCCATTCAATAGTAGCGGGTGGTTTAGAGCTAATATCGTAAACTACACGGTTTATGCCTCTCACTTGATTAATTATATCATTAGAAATTTTACTTAATAGGTCGTAAGGCAAATGTGCCCAGTCTGCTGTCATACCATCAACAGAGGTTACTGCACGCAAAGCACATGTAAACTCATAAGTACGCTCATCGCCCATAACGCCTACACTTTGTATAGGTAATAATATGGCACCAGCTTGCCATACTTTATCATACATATTGCTGTCTCGCAAATGCTTTATGAAAATAGCATCGGCATTTTGCAATAGTTGCACTTTTTCGGGTGTAATAGCACCGAGTATTCTTATTGCTAATCCGGGACCCGGAAACGGGTGTCTGCCAATAAAGGTTTCATTTATTCCCATTTCACGACCTATGCGGCGTACCTCGTCTTTAAATAAAAAACGCAATGGTTCTATTAAAGATAAATGCATAATTTCGGGTAAGCCCCCCACATTATGATGCGATTTTATGGTTGCCGATGGCCCATGTACTGAAATTGATTCAATAACATCGGGGTATATGGTGCCTTGTCCTAAAAAACTAACATCTTTAAGTTGTATTGCTTCTTTATGAAATACTTCAATAAATAAGCCTCCAATAATTTTTCTTTTTTGTTCTGGGTCGCTAATGTTACTTAGTTCTTTATAAAAAGTAGAGCTTGCATCTACACCCTTTACATTAAGCCCTGATTCATTATAGGCGTCCAAAACCTGTTTATATTCATCTTTGCGTAATAATCCATTATCTACAAAAATACAATACAATTGTTTTCCTATAGCTTTATGAATCAGCATAGCTGCTACTGTAGAATCTACACCACCACTTAAAGCCATTACAACCTTTTTAGTGCCAATTTGTTGCTTTAAAGAAGCAATAGTACTATCAATAAATGCAGCAGGAGTCCAGTCTTGTTTACAACCGCAAATACTTACTATAAAATTTTTAAGTAATTGTTTGCCATCTGTACTATGCGTTACTTCAGGGTGAAATTGGATGCCGTAAACTAAATGATTAGCAAAAGAACTGTCTGTTTTAAAAGCTGCAACCGGAATAGTATCTGTTTTTGCAATTACCTTAAAGTTAGCCGGCAATTGTTTTATGGTATCACTATGGCTCATCCATACTTGAGAACCGTTGCTAATGTTTTGAAACAATGGGTCTGTAACAAGTTCTGTTAATACGGCACGGCCATATTCTCTGTGGGTAGATTTACCAACATCGCCACCGCCTTGTTTTGCTGTTAGTTGTGCTCCGTAGCATACTGCAAGTACAGGTACATTAGTTGCAATTGCTCTAATATCCGGATTAGGGGCGTTTTCTTCATTTACAGAAAAAGGACTACCCGAAAGTACAACACCTTTTAGGTTTTGTGAATATTCTATTGGCTTATTATAGGGTTGTATTTCGCAATACACATTTAATTCACGCAGGGTACGCGCAATCAGTTGTGTATATTGCGAACCAAAATCAAGTATTATAATTTTTTCGTTCATTTTATT
>CAIWXG010000493.1 GCA_903916555.1 uncultured Bacteroidota bacterium | reverse complement strand
CCGATCGTTACGGTTTTTCACATTACGACAGCTTAATTGTTGCTGCTGCATTACAGGCCGATTGCACAATACTTTATTCAGAGGATATGCAACACAGGCAACTTATCAATGGGCGAATGACAATAATTAATCCATTTTTGTAAAAACCATGAAATGAAAATATCTGTTATCTTGCCTTAAGCTTGTTGACGGATTGCTGGTACTAATATTTGTTTTTTTAGAAGCTACTCATGATTAAAATATTTATTTCTTTGCTGTTTGTACTTTTTTATTCATCAGCTTCGGTGGCAACTGAGAGTAGTAATGAATCATCAGTCAACAAACCAACTTTTGATTGCGATGAAGCACGAAGTAAAGCCGAGAAGATTATTTGCAGTAGTTCTGATTTATCTAAACTCGACCAAGAACTTGCTACTCTTTACAAACAAGCTAAAGTGATTTATTCAGATAATAAAGATTTTAAAACTGAACATAACATTGAATGGAAAAGACGCGAGACTGAGTGTCTAGATGAGGATTGTATTACTAAGTGGTATGAGAATCGAAAAAGTCAGTTGAACAATTGGATTGAAAAATCAAATCTAAATATTTCAAACAATGCTAAAGGAATTTCAGTTGTTAATGGTAAAGACAATAATAAAAGTAGAATAAATTATTCAACATACAGTAATTCAAGCATTATCTATGTTGACCCCGAAAAATTGTCTGATTTTATAGCTTATATTGCTTTGATAATATTTTTTCTAATTGTCATAGGGTACATCTATAAGAATTCCTCAAGTTATAAATACGGCAGTAATGACAATAAAAAAATAGTTATCACGAAAAATTACAAAGGAAATCAGTCTGAAAGCATAAGAAAGTTTCGCGATGATGCAATTGAAATGGCTCGACATGGATATTTCCCAACATCACAAACATGGATACAAGGTAATTGGGGGTGTAGTGCTTTTCTAATAGCATTGATTCTTTGTTTTATTCTTATCGGTTTCTTGGTTTTTATTTATATGCTTATTGTTAAACCAGAAGGCTATTTATCTGTAGTTTACGAACTACGGAAAGTTGAACTAGTTGTAACACACGATATTCATGTAGAAGAAAAGATTTGTCCTAAATGCGCTGAGTCAATAAAGGCGGCAGCAATAGTTTGTCGATATTGTGGATATGAATTTGTGAACAGTCTTCCCAAAACTATTAATGATGAGATTCAAAACCAGACAGAACAAGATAATACCTAAGATTACACTAAGGTTTTATAGGGAGGGTGGTAACCTACACTTCTATTAAATTTTATAGCTCTACTAAGGCTCTATATAAAATTTGTATAAATTTGAAATGGGTATTTTCTTACCGAGTGATTGGGGGATTGAATTCAATAAAAATAGCAATGGATGAAAGAAACGAGTGTCGAAATGGTGGGTACTTTTGTTTCTTGACGGTATATTTTTATTTTAAAATATAACAATCCAGTATTTAAAGGACTTAAAAGCAATGATTCAATTGCACATATAGCATCCGAATTGTAAAAACTAGCAATAACCGCCTACTTTCAAAGTATAAAAGACTGCTTGATGTGGTCTTTTTTTTTGCCTGTAATAATTGGTATTTTAAGGTGGCAAATATTGCCCGTTATTGTGGCTTTTTATTTTGAAGTGGCACGTGGGAATTTTAGGCATAAAAAAAGGACTCGACTAAAAGGCTAAATCCTTGAATTCTATGGTGCCTCGG
>CAIWXG010000492.1 GCA_903916555.1 uncultured Bacteroidota bacterium | reverse complement strand
GAAAAAAAATTAAAAATAGTTTGTAATATAACAAAAAAAATAGTTTACGGATTTTTTCACGTCCCTACCCTTTTCATTTCTGTAATTCGGTTATAACAATTTGTATTTAAAGTAACAAACTAAATATCTAAACTGCATATAGTATAAAGCTTGTTTCTATATTTAGATTTATGTATATTTTTGTATTCAGTTTTTTATTAAGATATTAATTTAACTTTAAAAAAAATATACACAAAACATATTATATAATTTATAAAATGAAAGACTATTCCTTTATATTAGGGCAAGACCCGGCATACATAGATTTTTTATATAGTCAATATTTAAAAGCCCCGGCAACAATTGAACCAGATTGGTGTAGTTTTTTTAGCGGTTTCGAATTTGCACAATCAAATGGTTCAAAAAGTAATTCACATACAAAAGAAAATAATAACAATGAAAGTATTATTAAAGAGATTGGCATAATTGAACTAATAAGGGCTTATAGAAAAAGGGGGCATTTAGCAGCTACTACAAATCCTATTCGTCATAGAAAAAATCGCTACCCACAGTTAGAATTAGAACGCTTTAACCTTACTGAAACTGATAAAAATAAAGTGTTTTATGCTTCTAATTTATTGGGACTTACAAAAGGTACTCTAAATGACATATTAAATAAATTAAATAAAATATATTGTGGTAACATTGGTATTGAATTTACTTATATTAACGACACCGTAAAAAGCGAATGGGTACAAATTGTATTTGAAGAAATGATGCAAAAAGAACTAGCCCTATCCGAAAGAAAACGAATATTAAAAAAACTGAATGAAGGTGTTATTTTTGAAAAATTCCTGAATACTAAATATGTAGGACAAAAAAGATTTGGGTTAGAGGGTGGCGAAGGAACTATACCAGCTCTTGATAATATTATTAACGACGCAAGCGATGCCGGTGTTGCAGAAGTAGTTATAGGTATGGCACATAGAGGACGTTTAAATGTTTTAGCCAACATATTAAAGAAAACCTACGAACAGATATTTTCTGAATTTGAAGGAAATATGCCACCTGATATAAGCATGGGTAGCGGTGATGTAAAATATCATTTAGGGTTCAATTCTGATATTATAACGCCTACCGGCAATACAATTAATGTACAATTAGCACCTAATCCGTCTCATTTAGAAGCTGTGAATCCGGTAGTGGCAGGCTTTGCAAGAGCTAAAGCAGATACTTTATATAACAAGGAATATCATAAAGTATTACCTATCTTAATTCATGGTGATGCAGCAGTTGCCGGGCAAGGAATTATATACGAGCTTTTACAAATGTCTTTGCTTGATGGCTATGAAGTTGGCGGAACTATACATTTTGTAATTAATAATCAGATAGGTTTTACTACCGATTTTGACGAAGCGCGTTCTTCAGATTATTGTACAAGTATAGCCTCTATTTTGCACTGCCCTGTATTGCATGTTAATGGAGATGATGCTGAAGCCGTAGTAAAATGTGCAAGACTTGCTGTAGCTTACAGACAAAAATTTAATGAAGATATTTTTATTGATATGGTTTGCTACCGCAAACACGGCCACAATGAAGGTGATGAACCTAAATTTACCCAACCGCAACTTTATTCCATAATAGAAAAACATCCGAATCCCAGAGAGGTTTACACGCAATATTTATTAAATCATGGGGAGGAAAATGTGCAAAAGCTTGCAAAAGAAATGGAAGCCGATTTCTGGAACGAATTGCAAGAGAGGTTAGACGATGTAAAACAAAATCCCCTACCCTATACCTATCAAAAACCGGAACTTTGGTGGCAGCAATTAAGAAAAGCAACCAATGAAGATTTTTTAAATTCACCCGACACATCAATAAAAAAGGAAGATTTTATCTATTTATTTAATTCATTAATGAATTATCCGGATGATTTTAAACCATTGAATAAGGTAGAAAAGCTACTTAAAGACAAAATATCTTTATTTAATACTCAAAATAAAATTGATTGGGCTACCGGCGAATTATTGGCTTATGCAAGTTTACTTAATGAGGGTTACGAGGTAAGATTAAGCGGTGAAGATGTGAAACGTGGTACTTTTTCGCATCGTCATGCTGTTATTTACGACGAGAATACGAATGAAGCATACAATCGATTAAGCCAAATTAATCCCGAACAAGGCATATTCTATATTTATAATTCATTGCTAAGCGAATTTGGCGTTTTAGGCTTTGAATATGGTTATGCAATGGCTAACCCTAATAACTTAGTGCTTTGGGAAGCCCAATACGGTGATTTTGCTAATGGAGCACAAACAATAATAGACCAATATATTGTTACGGCAGAACAGAAATGGACTTATATGAATGGTTTGGTTTTGTTATTGCCACATGGTTATGAAGGTGGCGGTCCGGAACATTCTAGTGCCAGAATGGAACGTTTTTTACAAATGTGTGCTGAAAATAATCTGATTATTACAAACATTACTACCGCTTCTAATTTCTTTCATGTTTTGCGCCGACAGTTAAAATGGCCTTTTAGAAAGCCCTTAATCAATTTTACACCTAAAGCAAATTTAAGACATATAAGAGCATATAGTACTGCCGAAGAGTTTACAGATGGTAAATTTATGGAAGTTATAGATGATAATTTCATTAAAAATGTTTCTATTGTAAAAAAAGTTATTTTATGTATGGGCAAAATGTATTTTGACCTTAGCGAAAAACAAATACAGAATAACAGACAAGATGTTGCCCTAATACGTTTAGAACAATTATACCCATTACCATTGCAACAACTTTTAAATTTAAAAACAAAATATACCAATTGCAGTTGGACATGGGTGCAAGAAGAGCCACGAAATATGGGTGCATATTCTTACCTTAAAATGAATTTGGAAGAACAATTCCCGATTCAATATTTAAGCCGTCCGGCAGGTGCATCAACTGCAACCGGATTTGCAAAAAAACATGTTATTGAACAAAAAGAATTAGTAGATAAAGCATTTGAGTATTAATAATTTATAAAATAAATTACATTAATAGAACATTTTATGCAAGTTCTATTAATGTAATTTCAGGCATAATACCTATTCTGCCTTTATAACCTAAAAAGCCAAAGCCCCTATTTACATATAAATATTGATTTTCGGTACCATATAAACCAGCCCATTTATTATACATATATTGTACGGGACTCCATTTAAAATATTTTGAATCAACACCAAACTGCATCCCGTGTGTATGCCCGCTAAGTGTTAAATTAATATCTTTATAATCAGGAAACACTTGCTCGTCCCAATGTGAAGGGTCGTGAGATAATAAAATTTTAAATGGAATATTTTTTTCCTTTAAACCCTCATAAGCTTTCATTAAATCGCCATATTTTGGGAAATGAGCTTTTGCACTCCAGTTTTCAATTCCTAATAAAGCTATTTTATCATCTGCTCTTTCAAAAACTAAATGTTCATTTATTAAGAGTCTCCACCCCATTGTATAGTGATGGTTTTTAAGTTTATTTAAATTTTGTTCTTTTGCTTCTGTAGATGCCCATGTTTTATAATCACCATAATCATGGTTTCCTAAAATTGAATACACGCCCATTGGTGCACTTAATTTAGAGAAAATAGTATGATATTCATCGGTAATTTCATCAGCTATATTATTAACTAAATCACCGGTAAAAAAGATAATATCAGGTTTCAATTCCAAAATTTTATTTATTCCATTTTCAACATCTTTATGGCTATCAAAACTCCCTGTATGTATATCTGATACTTGTACCATTCTTAAACCCCTAAATGATTCAGGCAGATTAGGAAATTTAATTTTAATTTTTCTTACCTGATAATTATATTTATTACTTGTACCATACATAAATCCTAACACAGCACTACCACCTAAAAGCAATGCCAATCTTTTCATAAATATAGAACGAGTTATAGCATCGTGCGGTAGCGTACTATCTGTTTTTAATGGAAATAGTGTTGTAAATGCCCATACTATTACTCTTCTTATATCGTCTATTAGCATTACTAACATTACTAATACTTTACCTATAAGCAAGCCTGTAAATAAAGTATTACAAAAATTCTGAAGTCCTATTGGCATTTTTATTATTATATCTGTTCTGTTTAATAATAACAGATATAACCAATAAAATGCAGTTATAACCAAATAAAATGCCATAATGGAACCTCGCAAATAAATGGGAAGACTTTTAATGACGGAACGAATTAAAATATAACAATATATTTCAGCTAATAGTACAATAATAAATATAATTATAAATCTCACCCACATAAATTTTATTAAAATTGTAAAAAATCATTAATTTGATTTTTAATCCTTATTTCAGTTTCTTGTTTTAAAATTTGTCCATTATCGTCTATTTCTTCATTTATTGTAGATAAAACAATTTTATTATGAAGAACATTCATTTTCATGTAATTCAATATAGATGTAAAATGGTCTATACCACGAATATTACCAAATCTACCTTGAGACAAGCCTATTAAAAGTCCCTTTTTAAAACTCCAACATTTTCTCACATTACTGTTATCAATCATCAACTTTAAAATACCTGGAAAACTTCCATTATATTCAGGTAGAATAAATATAAACTTATCTGCATCCACTAAATATTCATTTTCTATAGCGGTCATTTCTTCTCCACTCTCCCACACATTTCTATTCTGCAATGAAAGTAATTTTGTATCAATATTTTTTTCAAGTAAAATTTTTTGATAAAAAATTGCAAGCTTATGTGTCATGCTATCGGGTCGGTTAGTACCCTCAATAATTGTAATCATTTAAAACTATTTATGAAAAATAATAGGCAAAAAATAAACTTAATAAAATATTAATTAAATACTTATTTGCAAAAGAAGATTAATTTCAACTAAAATAAAATCAATTTTCTAAATAGCTTTATGCCACTATACTCATTTTTTTGTTTTAGGT
>CAIWXG010000491.1 GCA_903916555.1 uncultured Bacteroidota bacterium | reverse complement strand
TTAGCTTCATAGTTGCCATCTTCCTTCTCCCATTTAACACTTAAAACCTCGCCTGTTACATTTTTTTTAAAGGCATCTTTTACTGTTGCAGGCAATTTTGCTTCGTTTACTTTTTGAGCGATTACCGGCAAACTTATAGCTAATAAAACTGAAAGAGTTATTTTTTTCATAAAAACCATTATTTTTTTTTACAAATATCAAATAGAATTCTGTTTTGATTCTGAATTATTGAAAAATAATATTTTAACCACAAGGGACACTAAGGTTTGACAAAAGACACAAAGTTTTTTATATTATATATTTTTGTATAATTAGTCATAATAAATGGAATGTTATAACATTCCATTTATTATTCGTTTTACACCATCTTTAAAAAGTACCATATTAAAGTTTATCAACAATCCTAATTTACATTTAGATAGTTTAAGATAAGTAAGTATTTGTGCAGTATGAATATCTTTTAAAGCTTCAACCGATTTTATTTCTAAAATTAGTTTATTTTCAATCTTTAAGTCAATTCTATAACCTGCATCCAACTTTACCTCTTCATAAATTACTGGGAGAACAACTTGTTTTTCCACATTTAAATGTAATTTTTTAAGTTCATAAAATAAACATTCTTCATACGCACTTTCTAATAATCCGGGTCCTAATATTCTATGTATTTTCAACCCGGTGTCAAAAGCAATCTTAGCTAACTCGTTCTCTGTCATACATTTATATTTTATGCCTGATTTTAACACAAAGTAGTCAATGTTTCCACAAAGACTGAGTAACCTTATGAATAATAATCCATAAAAACTCTCTGTACCTTGTGTAGCCCTTGTGTCCTTAGTGGTAAAATATATATTCACATCAAAGAGTAGTCATTGTTTCCACAAAGACCATGTTACCTTATGAATAATTAGCAATAAAAAACTTTGTGTTCCTTGTGTCCTTTGTGGTTAATTTTATGATTATCTATACTTATCAATCAAGCCCTAACTACCACAATTTTCTATTTCAGGTCAAATTTTATTTTAAAAATAAAATAGTAATACCTTAAATTTGTTTTTGTAATGGTAGAAAAATTAAGACTTGATAAATATCTATGGGCAATACGCGTTTTTAAAACACGTACATTGGCAACTACAGCCATAGATGCTGGCAGGGTTAAATATAATGGTAGTACGGTAAAGCCTTCTCGTATTGTTGCTATTGGCGATAAATATGATATAAAAACACCTGAAAGAAATTGGAATATAGAAGTTACAGCCTTATTAGCTACCCGTGCAGGCTATGAAGTTGCAATAAAATACTATTTAGACCTTACGCCCGAAGCAGACAAGTTACCCGAAAACAGAATGGGTGAAAGCTTTTATACCGGCAAACGATTAAGCAAAACAGGCAGACCAACAAAAAAGCAAAGACGCAATCTTGAAGATTTCATGAACGATTAATACATACCACTAATAGATAGCTGTAAATTTGCCCGGCATCACTAATATCCAATCTAAACCATTGTCTTTACTTTGATACAATCCCTTATTAGTTGCCAAATAAATATATCTTTGTGTTACTCCATTTTTGTATAGGTTTTGTTTTCCTGCAATGCCATAAACAACAGCGTTAGTAGGTAATCCATTATTGCTAGGTTGAAAAGCATGGGTATTCGCATTCAATATATAAACACCCATAGAGTCTGTACCTATTAAACATAATTCTTCGAAAGGCGAATTGATACTTAATAAAGGTGTATGTGCAGGTAAGCCTGTAAAAGGTGTCCATGTAGCACCAAGGTCGTCGCTGTATGATGCACCCTTTAAACCTTTTGTATCTATTGCAATTAATTCATTATTATAGTGGCCATAGGTATAAAAAGAATTAGTAGTATCTAAAGCAGGCGGTGCAGAAGGAGCGCCACCGGAAGCAAAATTATAGGTTGATTCATCCCAACCATACAATGTATCTTTTTTATAAAAATATCTGTTCTGAAATGGGTCGTAACCACATAATGTATTACTTTTTAATAAAGCTAAAGTAGATAATTTTACCGGCATACTAGTAGGCATTGTAGCCGATGCAGTATCGTAATAGGAATCTGTTGTCCAGTAACCTGTTGCCCCATGTCTATAATTATAAGCTATACCTAACCAATTATTAGAACCCGGGTCGTTTGTTACTGTATATACAGAATGCCATTGTGGTATATCTACAATAATAGACTGATTAATATTCATAGGCAAGCCATTAATTGCGGTAGTATGTATAGACCTTAAAGAGTCGTAGCTATGATTATAGTTTACACCAAAATTATCGCTTACATATAAATCATCTTTTGCAAAAATAATATTATTACCACTTACGCACAATGCTCTACAAGGCTTGCCGTCTGGCGAAAGGGAGAGCTTATTAATTTTTATACCATCGCTGGTATTATATATTGCACCAACAGAGTCTGAAAAAAACAAATAATAGGGAGTTTCAATAATGGAATTATTATTAAGACCATTTGATGTTTTTAAACAACCGTATATAGTTACAAGCAAACAAATGGTTATTATTCCGAAAGCGAATTGCTTTGTTTGTTTTTTATTCATGATTTAAAAATCTAATTTATAATAATAATTTTTTTAATACTATTTTTCTTCACAACTAATAAGACGTACTATTACAATTAAACGTTGGAATAGCAGAAATATTTTTAATTATTTATTCTTAGTTTCTGCATCACTTAATCGCATACCATAATCCATTAGTGCAATTATACTATTTTCTTCTTTATTAGCAAAGTTAATATCTAAATGAAAAGTTGTAGCATTATCATTAAATGCACCACCTGTAAACGCAATATTTGTCAATAATTTTTTACTTTCCATTATCATTGCTTTATCTTTTTCCGATTCGCTGATATTAGGGTCTATATTTTTTGCCATTTCCTGTACATCAAGATAAAATGCAATTGGATGACCTATAACTTGCGATGATGCTGTTTCCGGCATTTTTGTAGTTCTGAAATTTCCATTTAAAAAACCATTGGCATTATTAAATTTATTACTTGCTACAGCATATTTATCATTCATCAATATATATACAGAATCCTTTGAATCTATAGGAAAACAATA
>CAIWXG010000490.1 GCA_903916555.1 uncultured Bacteroidota bacterium | reverse complement strand
ATTTACCACCAATTTTAATAAAATTCTCAGCAAATAACTCTTCATCCGATACGTTAATACTTGTATATATATCATCTGTCGTTTTATCAACTTCCGGAAATGGCATTGGAATGGGGCAGCCACTTAATCCTTTGCGTATTTTCCCAAGTATATTTTCCCTAGCTATGGAAGTTTTAAATGTATGCATAGCATTTTATTGTTTATTTTAACAAAAATAATAAATATAAAATAAAAAAGGAACAATGATTTATGAAAAGTAAATCATTGTTCCTTTTTATTATAAATTAAAGGGTTTTAAATATCGTTTTTTTCTATTTCAGCATTTTCAATATCTTCTGTTGTTACCTCATCATTATCATTTGCAGCAGGGTCGTCATAAATTCTCTTGCCTATTAAGCGTTCTAAATCATCTTTAAAAAGAACTTCTTTTTTCAATAATTCTTCGGCAATTTGTTTTACAGTTTCAATTTTATCCCACAACAAATGTTTTACTCTCTGGTATGCTTTATCAACCAATATCCTTACTTCATTATCAATCATTTTACCTGTTTCTTCGGAGTAAGGTTTGGAGAAACTGTTTTCATTTTGAGGGTCGTAGAAAGATATATTGCCAATATTCTCGTTCATACCGTACATGGATACCATAGCATAAGCCATTCTGGTTACATGTTGGAGGTCGCTGAGGGCACCGGTAGAAATCTTTCCGAAAACGAGTTCTTCAACAGCCCGCCCGCCAAGCGACATACACATATCATCCATTAAATGGTCTGTAGTTCTTATATACACTTCCTTTGGTAGATATTGCGCGTAGCCTAATGCTGCAACGCCACGTGGTACTATTGTTACTTTTACCAAAGGGTGTGCATGTTCTAAAAACCAACCTGAAACTGCATGCCCGGCTTCGTGATAAGCTATTATACGTTTTTCTTCAGGTAAAATAATTTTATTTTTCTTTTCAAGTCCCCCAATTACGCGGTCAATAGCATCATTAAAATCGCTCATATCCACTTCCGATTTTCCTTTTCTTGCGGCTATTAATGCAGCTTCATTACAGATATTGGCAATATCGGCACCTGCGAAACCCGGTGTTTGAAGTGCTAATTTCTTGATATTTAAATCTTTAGACCTTTTTATTGGTTTAAGATGAACATCAAATATTTTTTCTCTTCCTTTTACATCCGGTATATCAATAGAAATTTGTCTATCAAAACGTCCCGGACGTAGTAATGCAATATCTAATACATCGGGTCGGTTTGTAGCCGCAAGCACAATAATGCCGCTATCGCCACTGAAACCATCCATTTCCACCAATAATTGGTTTAATGTATTTTCACGCTCATCGTTGCTCATCACCACATTTTTACCCCTTGCCCTTCCTATTGCATCTATTTCGTCTATAAATACAATACAAGGTGCTTTTTCTCTTGCTTGTTTAAAAACATCGCGAACCCTACTAGCCCCAACGCCTACAAAAAGCTCAACGAAATCAGACCCTGACATTGAAAAGAAAGGTACTTGAGCCTCACCTGCCATAGCCTTTGCCAGTAATGTTTTACCTGTACCGGGAGGGCCTACAAGTAAAGCTCCTTTAGGAATTTTACCACCTAATGCAGTATATTTTTTTGGGTTTTTAAGGAAATCAACAATTTCCATTACTTCTACTTTGGCTTCATCTAAACCGGCAACATCATTAAATGTAATATTTACCCTTGTTCCTTTTTCAAACAATTGTGCTTTCGATTTGCCAATATTGAAAATACCACCTGCACCACCTGCACCACCTGCACCGCCCATTTTTCTGAAAATTAGGAAATACATGGCTGCAATAAATATTAACGGAATAATAAATGTAGATAAGAGCATGTGTAGAATATCGCCCTGTACGTCATATTCAATATTTACTTTCTTAAATTCCGGTTGTGTTTTTCTAATATCTGCTTCAGTCTCTTTTATATCATCATGAAAAACCTTTACATCACTTATTTTAAACGTAAAAGAAGGGCTTTTGTCCATACCTGTATTATTGGTAATAGTAGGTATTTTACTTACCGGCGGCTGTGGCATAACTCCGGGTTTTACATAAACCTCCACACGTTCATTATTAATTACTTTAAGTTTAGTAACCTCATTATTTCTAAGATGTACTTCTAAACTATCGTAGTTATAATCTTTTTCACTTTGTCCTATGAAATTTCCTCCAAAAAAAATCTCACCTAATACAACGACCATAACGATACCCCAAACCCAATAAATATTAAACTTCGGTCCTTTTTTAGGGCTCCCATTTTCATTTCCAGCCGGTTTTATTCCCGATGCCTGCTTATTATCTTCCATTTTTTACCTTAAAATATTGTACTTGTAATAAATATATTGTAATTATTTAACTTTACTGTATATGCCTGTCGAAAATATAAAAGAGATTCATTCTCTAATTTTGAAACCAAATGCAAAGGAACATAAACTCCTTTATAAAATCTTTATTATACATGAGTAGTTTAAAAAGTTAACAATTCATAAAAAATAATTTCCACAAAAAAGATTTATTAATAAGGAATTGCAAACCTGTATTTTAAGAGCAGAAGATTATTTAAAGTCTGTTTTAAGAGCATCTTCCCATAGACCTTCTAAATTGTAGAAAATTCTTTGCTCATGTAAAAATACATGTACTACAATATTTACAAAGTCAACTAATGTCCATTTGTCTCCATACTCAATGTGAAATGGTTTTTCACCACATTCTTTTTCAACTAATTCTGCAATATAATTGGCTATTGCATGAACCTGAATATTGGATTTAGCATCACAAACAATAAAATAATCGGCAACGGCTTCATCAATTTTTTTTAAATCCAATGAAATAATGTCTTCGCCTTTCTTTTCTTGTATGGCATTAATAATATTTTTAAATAGCTTACTACTTTTTGAAAGTCGGTTAGGAGCCTTTTTTCTTTCACTTAATACCTCTATTATTTTATCCAAATTTTTAATTGTCGTTTTGCTATGTTTATAATTCTCTATTATTTTACCAAAATTATAATTTTTTTCTCAAACTTAGAATATGACTTTTAAGGAAAATTCAATTATTTATCTTGACTATATAGATAGTACCAATAATTATGCCATGCAAATGGTAAATGACGATAAGGCATTTAATGGACTGACAATTGTTGCAGACAAGCAAACAAATGGAAAGGGGCAAAGAGGTAAAACTTGGGTTGCAGCAGCCGGAGACAGTTTATTAATGAGCTTAGTGGTTTTGCCTACACACATCATAAGCGAGCAGTTTTTATTTAATGCTTTAATTACCTATTCTATTGCTAAAGTATTGAAAGGACTAGATTCAAGCTATACTTTAGCAATAAAATGGCCCAATGATATTATTATTAATGACAAAAAGGCAGGTGGTATTTTGATTGAAAATGTATTAAAAGGAACTAAATGGACACATGCTATTATTGGTTTTGGATTAAATATTTTACAAGAATCTTTTCCGCCCGAACTACCTTATGCAACTTCTTTAAAAATAGCATCTGGCAAAAAAATGGAAAAAAAAATAATTTTAGAAAAAATACGAATCGAAATAATGTATAATTTAAGCCAAACGATTGAAAAAAATACAATTTTATCTTTATATAATATGTTGTTATACAAAAAAAACCTAAAACAGACGTTTAAAAATGAAAATATTCAATGGGAAGCTAAAATTCTAAACGTTTCAGAAGATGGTACACTACAAGTTTGTTTAGGCAGTAACGAAATTATGCACTATCAGCACGGTAGAGTTATTTGGGTATATTCGTAAAATTTTCTAATTTAGATGAGTTATTTTTTTATATTTTCTGAAATATCGCATAGTTAAAAAATATACTACATTAAAATATTATCAACAAATTATTGTATTTAATTACTTCTTTATTTAAATAATTAATTTAACCACTAATAATGTGGTGCTTTTTTGTTTTAGAAATAAAGTATTAACTTTATGACTTAATGAAAAAAAAGGGAAAAATAATAAACTTAAAATTAGTTGCACTATTTATTATTGCCCTGCAATTTTATTATAATTTAAGTTATTGCCAAAATCAAATACAAATAGATTCTATAGTAAAAGAAATAGGAAAAATACCTGACGATACAAACAAAATTAAACTTCTTTATAACTTATCATCAAATTATTATGCCATTAATCCGGATACGGGCATTAAATACGGCTTACAAGCCTTAAATCTGTCCGAACAAATTAATTGGGAAAAAGGTACTTGTATTTCAAATAATAAAATAGGTATTAATTATTGGGCTAAAGCTAATTATAGTAAGGCCTTAGTTTATCAGTATAAAGCTTTGGAAATTGAGAATGAATTAAAAGACGACAATATAAAAGCCATGATATTAGGTAATATTGGGCTAATATATGGAGACCAAGACGAGCTTGAAAAAGCATTAGACTATGAACAGCAAGCCTTAAATATATATTATAAACTAAAAGACAAACATGGAATTTTAAAAAACTTATGTAATATTGGTACGTTATATAATAGTATTGCAAATTACCCCAAAGCTCTTGAGAATTATTACAATGCATTAAAAATTTCAGAAGAATTAGACGACAAAAAAAATATTGCAATCAATTTAAATAATATTGGCGATGCCTATCAATTTCAACATAATTTGCCTAAAGCATTAGAATATGAAATGAAAGCATTGAAGAATTTTGAAGAATTAGGAGACAAAAATAATTTAGCCTGGATACAAAGAAATATAGGGCAATTATACAGGCTAAATTTAAACTTTGACAGTGCAATTATTTTTTGCGACTATGCAGACAAGATTTTTGAAGAATTGAAGGATAAAAGAGGTTTAGGTATTACATTAGGAGATTTAGGTGTTATTTACCAAACACAAAAAAAATTCAGTACCGCATTAGATTATTTTTTTTTAGCACTGAAAAACTATAAGGAATTAGATGCAAAATCAGGTGTCTCGCTAAGTTTAGGCAATATTGGTAATACTTTTTTAGACCTGTATAAGTGCGATACCATAAAAAGTATTTTTTATTTTAATAAAACAATTCCCAAAAATAAATTTATTGATAGTGCAATAAATTACCTTAATAAAAGCATTTTAATTTCAACCGAAATAAATGATGAAAATTCACTAATCGATTTTTCATTAGCATTGTCTGAAAGTTATGAAGTGTCAAAAAAATTCAAAAATGCGTATATAAATTATGTAAATTATGTAAATGTAAAAAATTCTGTTTTTTCGCTTCAAAATAAAATGTTGATTGCAAATCTTGAAACCCAGCGAGACATTGATATAAAAAATAAAGATATTGAAATTAAGGACAAACAAATTTTAATTGATAAGTTAGATATACAAAAAAAGCAAAATGAGAGAGTCTATTTCATTATAGGTATTTTGATATTGTTGATATTAATAGTTTTTATTGCTATAAGTATTAAAAATCAAAAAAATTCGAATGATTTATTAGTGATAGAAAAAAAGAAATCGGAAGATTTATTATTAAATATATTGCCAAAAGAAGTTGCAAACGAATTAAAAGAAAAAGGCAGTGCAGATGCCTGTTTTTTCGAAAATGTTACTGTTATGTTTACTGACTTCAAAGGGTCTATTCATTTTGAAAACAGTAGTCCCTATCAATTTGTTGATGAATTGAATAATTGTTTTAAAGCCTTTGATACAATATTATCAAAATACAATATAGAAAAAATAAAGACTGTTGGTACAACTTATTTAGCAGTAGCCGGACTTCCTACACATAATGCTAATCATGCTTATGACATGATGAATGCAGCATTAGAAATTATGGAGTTTATGCAAAATAGAAAGAAAGAATTAGGGAATATAACTTTTGATATAAGTATAGGGATGAATAGTGGCAGCCTTGTGGCAGGTATTGTGGGTGTTAAAAAATTTGCTTATGATATTTGGGGAGATACCGTAAATATTGCAGCAAGAATGATGCATAATTGTGAAGTAAATAAAATAAATATTTCCAGTTCGGCTTACGAAATATTGAAAGATAATTATAAATTTGAGTATAGAGGCGAGATTGATGCTAAGAATAAAGGAAAACTAAAAATGTACTTTTGGGTATCAGACAGTATATGAAAAAAATACTGCTAATTATTTTCTATTTATAAATCGTTTTTTTTCTTTAATACAAATTTAGAATTTGTATAACTTTTATTGAAAAGTATTTTTGTACCTTACAGTTTAAACCAAGTTATTTTGGTTTTTTATTGTAATTAAATATTAAAAAATGAAAAATGAGCTAATATATAAGCTAAATATTGAGGATATTCAAAATGTTGCACTACAAGAAATAGGTAGAGAATTATCAAGCAGTGAAATTAAAAGTATTGAAAGTAAAATTTCTGAAAACATTAAATGGTATGATGTTATTGCTGACGCAATTAATGATAATATTAAGAATGGGGATACTTAATGAATGTATTAGTAATATTGAAATAAAAATTAAATAAACTTAATTTTTATTTCAATATTACTTGTTCGTCCTTTATCATCACTGCAAGATATTTTAATTTTAGTTGTAGATGCACTAAAAAACAATTTCTTATTAGCCGCTGCACACGCAAAAAAATGATTATTTATATACCAATATACCTTCGAAACATCATTACCGGCATTGCAAGCCAGTTCTAATTTTTCTTCGTTTTTATTCATTATTAAATAAGTCATTCCATTGGTAAGTGATGTAATAACCGGGGCTTGACCGGAAAAAGTGCGACTACATGCCGGGTTATGAACCGGTATTTTTTTATATGCAATATGCCAAGTGTCATAATAACTGGCAAGTTCGGGCGAAATATTTTCCATTAACTTTGTTTTATAACCATTAGGTGGCAAACAAGAGGTGCAGTAACTTATTTTTTCATCACTCGAAATCCATACTTCTTTAAAATGGTCGCAGAGCTTATTGTCGGATATGCCGGGAATATAATAATCCATATTTTGGCTTGTACAAAAATTGTTGGGTACTTTACCGCTTAATTGGCATACCAATCTGAATGATAATTCTTTTGGCGGCTCCAACCATTCGTAGGTAGCATTGTGGTCTAAGGCATTAAATAATTGAAACAATAAAGGGGTTGCTGTACTTGCCCCACTTAACTCGGGAACTCCCTGACCCGAAAAATTACCTAACCATACACCTATTGTAAAATGTTGGTTATAACCTATGCTCCAAGCATCCTTGCGACCATAAGAAGTACCTGTTTTCCATGCTATTTTTGGTATGCCCTCTGCTGCCTCGTATCCATTGGGCAAATCCGGTCTATGCAATTCAAACATTATTTTGGTAAGCATATACGTTGCAGAAGGGGAAACAATAGAAATTTTTTTATGTTTGATTTTTATTATTGACGTATCATTTTTTGTGAAATTTGTGTCGGTAAGTAAATAGGATATTGATTGGTAATTCCCATCATTGGCAAATGCTGCATATAATACAGTTAACTCCTCTAGCCTAACACCACAGCCACCTAAAATTACCGACAGCCCTAATTTCTTTTTATTTTGAGAAATAGACGAAAATCCGGCAACAGAGAGTCTGTTTACAAATGTTTCTGTACCTATTGCATCTAATAATTTAACCGCAGGAATATTTAGGGAGTTTTTTAATGCATATTCTGCTGTAATATTACCTCTAAAAAGTTTATCATAGTTTTCGGGTGTATAACCTTTTATGTTTATAGGTACATCCGAAATTATAGTTTTTGGTGTTATAATACCAGCATCAAAACATAAACCATATAATAATGGTTTAAGTGTACTACCCGGCGACCTTATAGCTCTTACACCGTCAACTTGCCCATAATGAAAACGGTCTTTAATATCTGACGACCCAATATATACCAAAGCTTCATGTGTTTTATTGTCAATAACCAAAACAGATGCATTATTAATATTGTATAATTTTAATTGGTTTACATAATTGCTTACAATATTTTCAGCTTTCAACTGCATTTGTTCATCAATTGTTGTGCGAATTTCTAAAACGCTCGGGTATTTCTTTTTCATTCTATAAGCAAACTGTGTTACGGCATTGGGTGCATTATGCCTGTATGCTGTAAGAGGCTCAATTAGGGCATCTCTTATAATGTTTTTCCGGAAAATACCTGCAGAATCAAATCTGTACAACCATTTATTTCTTTCTTTAATTATGCGTTCATTGTCTTTGCCCATTACTAAAGAATTAGGGCGATTAGGTATAATACTAAGTGCTGTAAGTTCGGCAAGGGATAGCTGGTCGGGCGATTTATTAAAATAGATTAAAGAAGCCGCCTTTACCCCCTGAATATTAGACCCATAAGGTACAAGATTAAGATATAATTGTAGAATTTCATTTTTATTGAAATGAAATTCTAACTGCGTTGCTCTAAATAGTTCTATAAATTTATTTATATAATTACGTGGCTTTGGTTCAAGTAATCTAGCTACCTGCATGGTAATAGTTGATGCCCCTGATGTACGTTTTAATTTGAATAAATTATTTATAATAGCACGCGATATTGCTAATGGATTGATACCGAGGTGCTTATAAAAATATTTATCTTCTTTAAAAATAATTGCTTTTTTTAATTCGGGAGTAATTTCATCGAGCCGAGTTTTAAAACGCCACTGTTGGTCGTTAGTAAGGTAGGCATGTAGTATAGTGCCATTACGAGCTTCTACTAATGGAGCAAAATTAATATGTGCCGGAACAGGGAATATTTTATCAATAACAATAAAAAACAATAGAATACTTAAAAGGGTAATTCCCATTCGTTTAAGCCATTTTATTATTATTCTCTTCATTAAGATACTCTATTTTTAATTATGTGCAAGTAGAAAAATACCTTGAAAAACGATTTATATTGTCTGTAAATAATTAATGCCAAATGTACTATGTTTCACTTTTAAGTATGAATTATTATCTTTGCAGTCTATTTATTATTTTACACTTTTAAAACATAAATAATGAAAATAACTGTTGTAGGTGCGGGTGCAGTAGGTGCAACTTGCGCTGATAATATTGCCCGTATGGAACTGGCAGAAGAATTGGTATTATTAGATATCAGAGAAGGTTTTGCTGAAGGTAAGGCATTGGATATTTGCCAAACATCTTCACTTTCCGGTTTTGATACCCGTGTGATAGGCGTTACAAACGACTATTCTAAAACGGCAAATTCTAATGTTGTAGTTATTACTTCCGGCATTCCGCGTAAGCCGGGTATGACGCGTGAAGAATTAATAGGTACCAATGCACGTATTGTTGAAGATGTGTGCAAAAACTTATTAAAGCACTCTCCTGATGCTATTGTAATTGTAATATCTAACCCTATGGATACTATGACTTATTTAGCACTTAAATCTACAGGCTTACCAAAACATCGCATTATAGGTATGGGCGGTATATTAGACAGTTCTCGTTTTAAAACGTATTTACAAAAAGAACTTAATTGTTCTCAAAACGACTTGCAAGCAGTGGTAATCGGTGGTCATGGCGATACAACTATGATACCTCTTACTCGTTTAGCAACTATAAACGGTACTCCTGTTTCTAATTTATTATCTGATGAGAAATTGAAACAAGTTGCTGCCGATACTATGGTTGGTGGTGCTACACTTACTAAATTATTAGGTACATCGGCTTGGTATGCTCCGGGTGCTGCCGGTGCTGCGTTGGTTGCTTCTATTATACGTAATCAGAAAAAAGTATTCCCATGTTGCGTTTACCTTGAAGGCGAATACGGACAAACAGACATTTGTATGGGCGTGCCGGTTGTTATAGGTAAAGACGGTTGGGAGTCTATTATAGACTACAAATTGAATGAAGAAGAGCAGGCTGCATTTAATAAATCTGCTGAAGCAGTGCGTAGTATGAATAAAGTTCTAGAGACTTTGGTTACTGCATAATATAACATTTCGCTTACAGTTTATCCCTGCCGGAAACGGCTAAAACCTCACGGTATCCCCCAATCGAATGATGGGGGATATTTGTTTTTGTTCTTGGTAATATCGTATTTATAAGTATCCTTGTATTTTAGTTGAAAAAAAATTTCTGCATTTAATTCAATTTTGTAGTAATATATATAGCATCTATTATTAAAAATATACTGCTTAATAAATAAATAGAGAATTATAGAAATTACAGTTCTATTGTTCTATTTTAATATAAATGTAGAATCTCTATTAATGATAGATGCAAAATAGACTGCACCTGCATGGGTAAAATGTCGGCAGTCTTGGCTTATATATTTACAATCAGGAGAAAAAACAGGCATAGTACCTTTTTCATCAATTACCATATCCATAAGATTAATATATTTTTTGCCCCAATTCATCTTTAGCGTTTTATTATAAGCAATTAATCCCTTGTCAATTTCAGTTCTTTGATTACAATAGTAGCTTTTATTGCGGTTATTATAGAAAAATCCATTACTAACTCCAAAGCTCTTAACACCAAATACCCAAATTTTATTACTGTCTATTAAATATTTATCTTTAATAGTATTATAAGCTTCTTTTGATAATTCTGAAAAGATTATGTAATTAGCTTTTTTTACCTTTGCAGCTACATCAATACATGCATCCAGCCCATAAGCATAAGATATTTCTATATTGTTACCGTATTTTGATTCAAGAAGAACATTTGCTCCATCTCTTGCAAAACTGTTTCCAATAATCAAAATTTTCATTTTTTCATTGTCAGAAAAAGTACCTGTCATTTTTTCAATTCTATGGTTATAGTTCGAATGCATGTTTTTGGTAATGTTTTTTGTGCTAATTTCTAATTCTGGTAAATCGTGTAGCACACCTGATAAAATATAGATTCTGAAAGCAAAAACAGTAGTAACTAAAAAAGCACTACCGGTTACAATTAACAATAGAGTTGTTGATACCTTTTTCTTGTTGCGAAAGGGTTGTTCTATTAAGAAAAAAGAAATTACAGAAAGTAAAACAATTATTATAAAAAGTATTGCAGCTTGATAAATAGTATATTTTTCGATAATAAAATAACGTGTAAATGCCAATACTAGTTGATGCCACATATAAAGACTGAAACTTATCATACCCAAACCAACCATTATTTTATTTTCAAGAAATTTGGATGTGAGGAAATCATTTTGATTTGCAGAAATAAGAATACTTAAACTTAATAGTACTGTAACAATAAGCAATACGTAGTCCGGTATGCCTACCTTAAAAACTATTAAAGCTATTAATAAAACTAATTGCGGGAATGCAAATATATTTTTTATTGCATTGTTTTTAAATATTGCAGCACCTAAACCACCAATAGCAAGCTCGAAAAAACGATAAGGAATGGCATAAAACTTAGAAGGGGCAGCACCCGGAAAAATGTATAACAAAAAGGAGACTATTGTGAGCAGAATAAGTATTCTAAACGCCAAAATTGGTCTCTTTTTTCCCAATAACATAAATAGAATAGGGTAAAATAAGTAGAATTGTTCTTCAATACCCAAACTCCAAGTGTGCATTAGCGGCTTATATTCATTTACTACATCCCAATAATTTCTGGTAGTAATAAGTTGTAGAATATTATTAGAAAACGCATTTGTCGCAATAACAGACTGGCTTAGGTTTTCTAAGTCATCGGGTAGCATTACAATGCAGCCAATTGCCAATGCAATTATATTTATGAATAATACCAATGGTATTATTCTTCTAATTCTGCGTAGGTAAAACTCTTTTAAAGAAAAGCGACCTTCAGCTATTTCTTTAAAAATAATCTTTGATATTAAATAACCGCTGATTACAAAAAAAACGTCAACACCTAAATAACCATTTGGCAAATAACCAAAATGGAAACAAATAACTGCCATAACGGCTATTGCCCTTAATCCTTCAATATCATTCCTATGTCCTTGTATAGACACCCTATTTTCCATTATTAATACAGCTCTTTTTATGTAATGGTTTCAAAGATTGATTAATTAATCCGTAAAACAAAATATAATTTCCTCCATATTTTACTTATATGAATATTGAAATCAATAGGATGTAAAACATAACTATGTAAGGCTTGAAAAATAATCTTATTTGGGTGCTTTTATTATAGCAATATTGTTCTGAAAGTTTCTAAAACCACGAAAGGTATATTAGTAATGTATTGTATTTATCAAAAAATCAAATTCAGAACGCCATTACTTTTGAAGATTGAAATGCTGATTTTTTAATTGAATTTTGTAAATATTGTAATATATATAACATAACCCTTCCGGATTAGTGATTGTAAATTATTTTTTCAATAATAATAATCGCGTTTTTTTTAAAATTAGCTGAAAACTTGATTTAGGTGTTTGGATAAGTGCTCCTGCAATTATAAATATTGGCAAAAATTATTTTGTGAAATGAAAATCAGGAAAATATTTCTTTGCTAATACCTCGTATTTTGCTGCCAATTCTAAATTTCCCAATGCCTTACAACATACTGCCATATTAGGAATGTGTACGTAGGCTCCAGGTGCTAATTCTATTTCCTTTTTAAAAGCTTCAAATGCCAATGCATATTGCCCAGTAGAATAATAGGCCATTCCTAAATTAGAATAGGCACTTACATATCTTGGGTTCACTGCTATTGACTTTTTAAACCATTCGATTGACTCTATATATTTTTTTGAATTTAAAAAAGAAGCCCCAATATTATTACTTGCATCAGCATTATTTGGCTGTAATTTATATACAATATTAAAATTGATAATAGCCGAGTCGTAGCTTTGTTTATAGAAATAACACATGCCGATACGCTCGCTAATATTGGCATTTTGAGGGTCTTTAGCATCAAATACCTGTCCTGAATTCATTACAATTCTAAATTTTCGGATTGCCATGTCGTATTGCTGCATTTGCATATATGCAAGAGCCATATTAAAAGAAGCCATTACAGACATAGCGCTATCTTTTCTTAAATCAATTACTTTTTGAAATATACCAATAGCTTGTGCGTATCTTCTTGTGCCTAAATAAACATTGCCCAAATTATTTATAGCTTTAACATGTGTAGAATCTAATAACAATGCGTGTTTTACGTAACCTTCGGCTGAATCAAATTTTTGTTCTCTAATATATACTCTGCCAATTTCTGCATTAGCATCTGTAAAATCAGGATATATCTCTATAGATTTACTTAAATGTTCAATACTTTCTCTATCTATATTGTGTTTATTTACAGTGTCTTGTTCGCTATCATAAACCCCCTCGGCAAGCGATGTGCCATAATAATAGTGTAATCTGCTGTCATCGGGCGATTTTTCGCAATCTACTTTGTATAAGTTACTACTTGTTTTCCAATCTGTATTTCGGGCTACAGTCATACCTAAAAAAATGATACATAATGGCAATATAGTAAAGAAAACTATTGGTTTTTTTAGGTCTTTAAATGTAATCGTATTTTTTGTAATCCATTCGTTTATTGCTAACGCCATTAAAATACAAATGCCTGCGGAAGCAAAAAATGCAAAACGCTCTGCAAGTGCAGCACCACCTAAGAAAACAAAATTTGAAAATAAAGAAATGGTCATTAAATAAAACCATATACCAAATGCCCATGGGTCTTTTTTGTGCTTTATGAGCCTAATTACACCAAAATAGAGCATAGCACCATATACTACAAGCGTTAATAAAACACCAATATTGGCAAATGTTACAAATGGAATACTGTTATAAGAATAATTTAGTAATAGAGGATAGGGTATAAAATGCAGCTTTAAATAATAGCCCATAATTAGTATTTCTGTTGCTATGCGATGTATTGCAGAAGGAGGATTGGTTAACGCATTATCTATAAAAGCAATTGGCGTATTATGATTATCTGCATTGTATATCTTTAAAATATAAGCCCGAACCAGTAAATAACAAACGGTAATGCCAATAGTACCTAAAGTAATATATATAGCACGTTTTCTATTTTCATTAATATAAAAGAAAAACAACAAAGGTATAACCCCTAAAAACGTTACTACTGTTTCTTTTGATAAATAAGATAGATATAAAGTAAATAAGCCCAATATCAGTTTCAAAATAGTGCCTTTGTTCATGTAGCCAATAAAGATATTTAACGACAGAAAGGCAAAAAAGAAGCAGAGAAGTTCATCTCTACTTTTAATATTAGCCACAACTTCAGTATGCAAAGGATGCAATGCGAATAGTAAAGCTGCAAAAAATGCAACCATCGTTTTTTTACCATAAAAAAACTTATCTACAAACACAAAAAATAGAAGCACGCAACCGGCAAAGGTTATAATATTAAAAAAGTGATGTGCAAAGGTTGCATTTTCTCCAAAAAACTGGTATTCTACTGCAAACATTGCTAATGATAAGGGGCGATACATATCATTAGGTATTATTAAATAACCACGCATGTGTGGTGTTGTAAAAATCTCAGGTATTGCTGCAATGCCTTGCTTTACATATACATTGTCTTTCAATACCATTACATCGTCTAATACAAAGCCATTAAACAATGTATTAAAATAAGCAATAAATGTAACTAGTGTTAGTATAATTAATGCTAAGTTGAAAAAAGAAATTTTACTTTTAGAAGTAGTTGGGGTAATTATAGTAGTAGCCGGCTCCTGCTTGGCTGCTTTACTTGCTATAGGAGTTTTTACTTCTATAGCTTTACTTTGTAACTTTTTATTTGTTGTCTTTGCCATTTAATATTGAAAAATTAAAAGCTAAAAGTAAAAAGTAAAATTCTAATAATTTTAAAATTTTATTACAAAGGCAAAATATATATAATTAACTGTTTAATTCTAAAATTACTGCATGCCATGCATTTAAATAAGCCATAAATTCTTTTTCTACTCGCAATAAAATATCATCCAAATTTTTTTCTAATACTGTGTTTATTAAGGGGTTATCTAAATCGCTAGTTTGGTTAGAGAATCGGAAACAAGTCCAGGCAAACCAACCAAACTTTGCTTCAATCTGCGATAAATCATAATCTATTTTTAATTGTGATTGTAATTTTGCTTGCATTTTTTGTACTATAATATTGGTTTCAATAATTAAATTTGGGTCTATAGCCATAATACCGTCTAAATTAAAAACTTGTAGTCCCCAGTACAATGGATGCCAAGCTTCCCTTTTAATATGATAATGTTCTAATGTTAGCAGAATTTTATAGTCGCTTTTAATTAATGTAATCCGGTTATCCATAAATTTCAGATTCCCATGTTTAAAACTTCTAATGTCGGGTTCTGTATTGAATAAAAATGTTGAATTTGTGATTATATCATATAATTTATTCAAAAACACAGTTCTTAAACTTACATCAATCATTTAAAGACATTTTAGATAAATAAAATAAATGCTTTTTAACCCAACGTATTTTTATGAATTTTGGTAATTACATTACTTGCTTTTTCAAATAAGCCAAGCAATAAAGATGAGTTATCATTAATAGTAATTATTTAGTACCTCCCAAAAGCACAAATTTAATAAAAATATTTTTTTGAATTAAATGAAATTGATATTAATTTTGCAAATAATAATAATTTTTGATATTGCCAACTTACTTCACGGCATTTATTAAGAACTTGATT
>CAIWXG010000489.1 GCA_903916555.1 uncultured Bacteroidota bacterium | reverse complement strand
CCCGTCTCAAGACAGCAGGGAACACATGCTAGAATTAAAAAACCTTGCTGCCCGGCAATACCTTGCAGAACAAGAAAATGACTCGGCAATTGTAATCATAAAGACTGTACTTACCTATGACCCTGCCAACTTACAAGCCACTAATTATTTAATAAGTATCTATGTGCAACAGAAAAAGTATGATGAAGCTTTACATACAATAGATGAATCTTTAAAACAACATCCTAATAATGAGCAATTGTTATTTAGAAAAGCCGGCGTACTTGCCGATTATCAAAAACACACGGAATCGGCACAAATATCAAGACAATTACTAGAAAAAAACCCAAGTAATAAAAATTATTTAATAAGCTTTGTAGAAGAGTATTTGGCAGCAGGTAGGCAATACATGCAATATGATGATTATTATAGTACCATAAAAATTTTAAAAGAAGTATTAGACAAACAACCTAATAATTTAGATGCACTAAATTATATGATTAACGTAGAAACAGCAGTAAAAAATTATGACTCAGCTATTTTTTATGTCAATCAAGGCATAGGTTATTACCCGGATTCAAAAGAATTATTGTTTCGTAAATCTCTTGTATATGCCGATGCCAAAGAATATAGAAAAGCTTATGAAATTTCGGGCGGTTTGTATAATGATTATCCTTATAATACAAGATTTAAAAATACCTATATAGAACAAATACTTTCTTCGGGGAAACAATACCTTGGTCAAGCAGAACAAGATAGTGCCCTAACGGAATTTAATAAGGCTCTTGCCATTGCCCCAAACGATACCACCACTATGTATTATACTATTAACTTACTTAATGATAAACAAATGCACGATAGTGCTTTGGTTTTAATAGAACGTGGGCGAAGGATTTACCCGATTAATCCTTATTTTTTAATAAAGCGGGCAGTAGTATTAGAGAAAAAAACTAAGTTTGAAGAGGCTTGGAAGGCAATGGATACCGTATCAAGAATGATAATTCTAGACCAACGCTACATAGATTATAAAGATTTATTGTATAGTATGCAATTAAAGAATGAATTCGGTATATTTTATCTACATTCAACTTACGATTCCGGCAAGGTTCAAAGTAATATTGCTTCATTTCAATATACAAGAAAATTTGAAAAAGCCTCTCTTATTTTCAGGTTAGATTATGCCGGTAGAGACTCCGGTGCCGGTTTCCAGTTTAATGCTGAAGCCTATCTTAATCATACAATTAAATGGTATTCTTATTTAATGGCATCCTACTCACCAAGTGCTTTTGTATTCCCTACTTATCGCCTTGGCTATTCTTTATTTCATTCTTTTCCTAAAGCATGGGACGGTGAATTGGGTGTGCGTATGCTACGGTCTGATAGTTTAAAGATTTATTCCGGCTTATCGTCAGTTTCCAGACAATATAAAGATTTTTATTTTAACTTACGTGTTTTTGGCAGCTATATGTTATTAAATAATGGCTATGTGGAAGGTCCTTATTATTCTGGCGTATTTAGTACCAGATATTACATTAAAGATTCTAAAGCAGATTTCTTTTCTGTACTAATGGGCTATGGTCGTGCACCGGACGATTTTAGTTCCCTTTACCGTATTGGTCAAGTTATATCGTTAACTACTGTAAGTTTGGGGGCAGGTTACCAGCGGCAATTACATTTCAGAACAACACTTGCTACTTCATTTACATGGTCTAATATGGAATGGCGGTCTAATAACTATAAGAATCAATATGATTTAAATTTATCTCTTCTCCATAAATTTTAAATGAACTATTGTGTTTAAAAGAAAATTAATATTTGTATTAATTATATTATTAAATACACTTACTGCATGTAACAGTACTGCGAAGGATATAATTTTAATAGAAAAAAAAGCTACTTTATATAAAATTATTTTACCTGCTAACCCAACAAAATTAGAATTAAGAACAGCCAAAGTATTGCAGTTATATCTAAAAAGAGCAAGTGGTACGGAATTAAAAATTGAGAATGAAGGCAAAGGTATTTTACCACCTGCTATATACATAGGTGATACTAAGATGGGTAATAAAATGCACTCCGGAAAATTAGAACCTGAATCTTATTTTTTTGCTACAGACAATGAAAATATAGTTTTTAAAGGTGGAGGGGGTAAAGGGCTGATATATGGTGTTTACAGCTTTTTGGAAAACTATCTTAATTGCAGAAAAACGGATACCGGAGAAGCAATTGTACCTAATTTACCGGTTATAAAAATTCCTGCTAATATAGAAGATTATCATAAACCACAGTTTGAATATAGAGAAGTTTATTACCCTACTGTGCATAATCCAGAATACTTAGAATGGCACAAACTACATCAATTAGATGACTTATGGGGTTTATGGGGGCATAGCTATGATAAATTAGTACCTGCAAAAACTTATTTTAAAACGCATCCTGAATATTATGCTTTAGTAAAAGGTACAAGGCAACCAAGTCAATTATGTTTGGCAAATGTAGATGTATATAAAATTGTTTTGTCTGAATTTAAAAAACGTATTGCAGACAATCCGGATGCCATGTATTGGTCCTTGAGTCCGAATGATGATATTGGATATTGTGAGTGCGAAAAATGTAAAGCCATTGATAATGAAGAAGGTGGCCCGCAAGGGTCTTTAATTAAATTTGTAAATAGTATTGCCGAACAATTCCCAAATAAAAAATTTGCTACTTTGGCTTATGGCTATAGCCATAGAGCACCTAAAAAATTAAAGCCTGCACCTAACCTGTATATATTTTTAAGCGATATTGACGCATACAGAGATAAGCCATTAAGTGAAGAAGGTAGTGCTGCCGGCTTTAGGAGAGATTTAAAAGATTGGAGTGCATTAACAACCAATATATTTATCTGGGATTATGTAACCGAGTTCACTAATTATTTAGCTCCTTTTCCTAATTTTAATACACTACAAGCAAATATTAAATATCTAAAAGATAATGGCGTTAAAGGTATTTTTGAACAAGGTAGTGGTGATACTTATAGCGAATTTGCTGTATGGAGGTGTTACTTACTTGCAAAATTACTTTGGAACGATACCATAAATATAAAACAACTGAGCCAAAGTTTTTTAAATGATTATTACGGAAAAGAGGCAGCACAATACATGGAAAAATATGTTATTGAACTGGAAAATGAGAGGCTGACAACTAAGCGAAAATTAGATATATATGGCAATCCTATTAACGAATGGAACAGTTATTTAACTCCGGCATTGATTGAAAAATATGGAGATTTGTTTGATAAAGCAGAGGCTGCATCTGAAAATAATCCTATATTTTATAATAGAGTAAAAATAGCACGCTTACCTTTAGAATATACTGTATTGCAACAAGCACGTTTTTATGGAATTGAAAAACATGGCATATTTATTAAAGGAGAAAACGGTGATTGGGAAGTAAAACCAAAATTAGCAGATAAAGTTAAAAAGTTTGTAAATGATTGTAAAAATGCAGGTATTACCGAACTTGCTGAAGGTGGCTTAACACCACAAAAATACCAACAACAATGGGATTCTATTTTTAAATACGGTGTAATAAATACAAAAGCTATTGGTGCAACTATAACTTTAAAATATCCATTTTCAGCAGATTTTCCGGCAAAAGGTATTAGTACTTTGGTAGATGGCAATCCCGGGTATGAAGATTTTAGTTATAATTGGCTTTGTTTCTATGGTACACAGATGATAGCAACTATAGATTTAGGAAAACCTACAAAAGTATCGAAACTTTTTATGCATTTTTTGGATGACCCACGCCATTGGATTTTCTTGCCCGAAAAAATTGAAGCTGAATTTAGTACAAACGGGACTGATTTTTATTCGGTTCCGGGAGTAAATAATAACACAAAGGAGGAACATTATAATTTAAATATAAAAGGTTTTAATATAAAAAATGATAAAAATAAACCTGTAAGATATATTAGAGTTACTGCCAACCCGTTAAAATCTTTACCCGACTGGCGATACAGAGAAAATAAAAAACCGATGATTGCCTGCGATGAAATTTATGTAGAGTAACCTATATCTTTTCTATTAGTAACTTTTATAAAGTAAGTGTTTTCAATTACCTTTACATAAAATTATATGAAAAATCTAATACGTTTCGATTGGGCTGTGAAAAGGCTATTACGCAATAAAGCTAACTTCGGTATTCTGGAGGGCTTTTTGAGCGAACTGCTAATGGAAGATATAAAGATAGAAAGTGTACTTGAAAGCGAAGGCAACAGACAAACAGCAGACGATAAAACCAACAGAGTAGATATTCTGGTACAAAATTCTATTGGCGAACTTATTATTATTGAAATACAGAATAATTATATGACCGATTATTTGCTGCGTATGTATTATGGCACTTCCAAAATAATAACCGACAATATGGTTATAGGTATGCCTTACAGCATGGTTAAAAAAGTAATATCTATTAATATTGTGTATTTCGATTTAGGGCAAGGCGAAGATTATGTATATCATGGCACCACTAATTTTATTGGTATTCATAAAAAAGACGTATTAAAACTGTCTAATACAGAAGAGGGTATTTATCATACTTTAGATATTGCAAAAATATATCCGGAATATTATATTATTAAAGTAAATCAGTTTAACGAAACTTCCGAGAATACATTGGATGAATGGATACATTTTTTTAAGAACCAAGAGGTAAAAGAAGATACGAAAGCAAAGGGACTAAAAGAGGCTAAAGAAGAACTGGATGTAATGAAGCTAAGCCCTATAGAACGAAAAGAATATGAAGCCTATATTACAGACTGGAGAGATAATTATGGTGTAATAGTAGGTAATTATAATAAAGGAAAATTAGAAGGAAAGATTG
>CAIWXG010000488.1 GCA_903916555.1 uncultured Bacteroidota bacterium | reverse complement strand
GGTGTCATAAAGCCCTAAATTTACAAGATTGTTTGTAACAATAAAAAGAGTTTATTTCGCTATTTAATAAAAGGCTTATTCTTTTCATGCTCTTGGTGCAGTTTGGTTATATTGTTTTTTTTTTTACTATTCAGACTTCATAAAAAGAATCCTGAAAGGATGATATAATTGTAGTGAAATATCAGATATAATAATATCACCCCTTCGGGATTTTTTAAAGGGAATATTTACTTTTTTTTTGCATTGATGGAATAGCTACGTCTTTTTTTAAGATGCTTTACGAAATGCATTTTTAAGTGTCTGTCTTTTTTGTTTGCTATTTCAATATAAATAAAGTCAAATTTTATTTTGATAGATAATGTTATTATAATTTGAGCAACTTTGCGTAAATTGCATTTTAAATGAAAGATAGATTCATAATAATAGTATTGTTTTTGGTAATTATTTCTTGTAATAAAGCTACTCAGGTAGTGCATTTGCCCAGTGATTTTACATTTATACCTACTAAAAATGCAACTTGGAAAATGCATACACAAGGTATTTCATTTCCTTTTCCGCATTCTTGGCCCAATGATACTTCTTGGCATTTTTATAATACAATAAATGCTATAGGTACAGACACGCAGATAAATAATTATACTTATTATAAATACGATGTTAGTTATAATTTAATTAATACTGTAGATTCTACAAAAAACGAAAGTAGAAATTCTTTATTATTAATAAGAGAAGATACTGTAAACCAAAAAGTATATGGTATTTGGCTTGGAGGTTCTACGCAAAGTACCGGCGAATATTTAGCGGTTGATTATAGCTTGCAAGTGGGTATGAATGTGCCTTATGACACTGCTGCACTTAATAAAGAGAGTGTTTATTTAAATCATTTAGGTTTCCTGTTTTCTACAAATACCTATTTTAAAAGATGGGATTACAGTACCAATAAACTATATCAAGCGTATGGAATAGGGAATTCTTGGAGCTGTATATTACCGGCTGTTTATGAGGTTTGCGGTTATTATGGCAAAATGGTTTCTATTGATTTCAGGTATAAAACAGATAGTATTCATATTGACTTGTAGTAAAGTGATTTATATAATATCACTCCATTCGTCCATCAACCAATCTTTCATTTTATAGTCTGTGAAGTCAATTTTTATAGGTACTACTGATGCAAAACCGGCTTTTAAAGCATCAACATCTGTACCGGGTTCTATATCCATATTTACAAATTTACCTACCATCCAAAAATAGTCTTTACCTCTTGGGTCTATTCTGTGGTCAAAAGCTTCATCCCATTTGGCATAAGCCTGACGGCATATTTTTATGCCTTTAAAATCTTCTTGCGTAGTAATAGGAATATTTACATTTAACAGTAGGTGATTGGGCATTGTTTTTGCCAACATTCTTGTAGTAAGCTGGCATACAACTTTTTTTGCTATTGTAAAATCAGCATCATAATTATAATCCAATACTGAAAAACCAATAGATGGAACACCTTCAATAGCAGCTTCCATTGCGGCACTCATAGTGCCGGAATAAATAACATTAATAGAATGGTTAGCTCCATGATTAATGCCACTAAGGCAAATGTCGGGTTTGGCATGTAAAATTTTATCTTTAGCCAGTTTTACACAATCTACCGGTGTACCACTACATTGCCAAGCCTCAATGTCATCAAAAAAATTTACTTTATCTAACCTCAATGGTGTGCCTATCGTAATGGCATGCCCCATGCCCGATTGCGGACTATCGGGAGCAACAACTATTATTTTACCTAAATGTTTTACTGCATCAATCAAGGCTGCAATACCGGGTGATGTAATACCGTCATCATTTGTAATAAGTATTACAGGCATTTTATTTTGCATAGCACAAATTTATAAAATAGTGTATAATATTATAGTATTTTGTTGAAGAAAAATATTAATTCAGATATATGTTTATTCGTATAGCATGTTAATATTTTATTTTCAATATATACGGCTATCTCTTAATTTCTAATTTATATATAAATCTTTTTGTAAAGTACTTCCGGGCGTTACTGAATAGTGTTCTAAGTTGGTAATACCGGCATTTTTCAAAATGGTTTCGTCTAAATATAAGTTCCCGGTACATTCTTTGGCCGGTTGTTGCAAAATAAAAAATGCAGCATCAGCAAGTATTTCAGGTTTTCTGCTTTTATTTACTAATAGTTGTCCGCCTAATAAATTTTGAACTGCAGCAGTAGCAATTGTCGTAACCGGCCAAAGTGAATTAGCAGCAATACCATACTTTTTTAGCTCCCAAGCCCAACCAAGCGTCATCATACTCATATTGTACTTACTCATAGTATAACCAATATATGGTGCAATCCACTTAGGACTTAAATCTATAGGCGGAGACAGCGTGAGAATATGAGGATTTTCTGATTTTTTTAAGGATTCTATGCAATGTTTGGTAACCAAAAATGTACCTCTAACATTTATATCATGTATAAGGTCAAATTTCTTTGTCTGCATCTGCTCCGTATTATTTAAAGAAATAGCAGATGCATTATTTACAACAATGTCTATATTACCGAAAGTGGCTATAGCAAGATTTACTGCTTCAATTATCTGTTCTTCGTCTCTAATATCGCATTTTATTGGTAATGCTTTACCGCCTGCTGCTACTACCTTTTCGGCAGTTGAATAAATAGTGCCGCCTAATCTTTCATCTTCGGTAATAGATTTAGCAATTATTACTATGTTAGCACCTTCTTTTGCAAGTCTTATGGCTATAGCCTCGCCAATACCTCTACTGGAACCGGTAATTAAAACTGTTTTTCCTTTAAATTGCATAATTCTAAATTATTTAATAAAGGTAAGGAAATTTATAGAGATTTTTATATTTAATTTTATTGCAATACAAAATTTTTTATTTTACAATTTTATATATTAAATATTGCAAATATTGGACTATTTCAATAAGAGCGTAAATAAATACAGTGGACTTCTGATCAATTTAAAATAGATTATAACAATACTGTAATTGTACAAGATTCTGCACTTGCACATGCTTATTTAGCACAGTTTAATATGATGTGGGGTATACCGGTATTGC
>CAIWXG010000487.1 GCA_903916555.1 uncultured Bacteroidota bacterium | reverse complement strand
TGGTTGGTATTACCTGGTTTATGGCTCCCAAACTAAGAAAATTTAAATTGGAAGATGAGAAAGAGAGTTTGTAATGTGGAATGCAAAATTTTGAAAATAAAATTGTAATTCAAGTAAAATAAAGATTTTTGTAATTTAGTTGATTCCTTTAATTCTGATGTAAAGCCGGGAATCAGGAAGGAAGAAGAAAACGTTCTGCACATGTAATCAAAGAACTGAAATTAAATGAAAAAGTATATAGCTAAGAATTTCAGTACTTTAATTTAGCTTTGTCAAGTAATTGCCTTCGAAGAAGGAGTTTCATTCTTACTTCCGGATTCCCTGTGGAAAATCAGGAAGAAGGGGGCTTTTTGATGAAACCTTCAAAAAACAATTTGCAAATATATCAACTTTAGATAAAAAACAAATTAATGAAATGCTTACTCCAGATTAAGGACCATATATTGAAGGCCCAGGTAGGATTTATAATGACGATGGAAATGAAGTGAATGGATTTTGTGTACCATATGCAAATAAGACAACAGGAAAACAGGGGAATGCATTGGATGGCATTGGTATTATACAACTTTCAAGTGATATTTTAGGTGGAATCGAAACCTCAATTGGAGAAACTCATGTTTCAGGATGGTGTGCTGTTAATTTGAATTCAATAGAAAAAAATTTTGCATATTATGGTTTTACTTCAACTTTATTTCATGAGGGTGTTCATTATGGAAGATTTAAAACAGGAATCGGAAACTGGCCAGAAGAATATGGAAAAAAATGGGAAAAGTTAGGAATGGGTAGAGATTTCACAAAAATAGACTTCAATAAAGTTGGTAATAAAGAATATGATAAATTACTAGACGATGAGATGAAAAATAAACCATATACTGATTGAAAATAACAGTGTATATTAAATAATAATTCATTGTTGATATTTTTTAAATAATAAATACGTAAAATTGCATGCTAAATTATTTTATATGAAAAATTATTCTGCTAAAAACTTGCACTTTAAAATTCTTCTTTTTATTGTAATTTCAATAATATCTTTAAGTTTAAAAAAAAATAATAAACTGCAAACAAAAGCATTAGTCATTTTTGCAAACAATCTTGACTCTTTACCATTATTTGGACCTTTACAGCGATTTAAGGATAGCAATTGTACTAATATTTTATATAAAATTCAAAACGAGAGAAAATTCAACATTAGTAACCTTAATTTAGCGAAACGTTTACATAATGAAAATTTTAAAATTAATACTGAAAAAAGGAATAAATCAAATTATAAATTTATATTATTCGATTCGAATAACATTAAATCTAGACATATTAATAAATATGATTTACATGTTGTAATTACACATGAATATATTGAAGGTGAATCTATTTACATCGAATTGTGCTTTGAGTCTTTTGGTTTAAAACAATTTGATGGATATAATTTGTATTTTCAATTTGACAAAAATGGAAAACTGTTAAATAAATATAGAGAATTTTTTGTTTATTAACTAAATCAATTATAAATATTTTTTCTGTCTGGTGAGAGTTTGCTACGCATTTTGCCATGCGACAAACTCTCGCCAGACGGTGCATTAAAACAATAGATATGAATATAAAGAGAGCTTATTTTTATTTTTTTTATAAACTATATAAATTTTGGGAATGCGTATCAGTTCCGAAATTTTGGAGTGAGTGGAAAGCCTTGCTTTCAGTTATGGTAATTGAATTATGGCTACTGGCTTCTCTCGGTATTTACTACACAGTGATTACAAAAAAGGGAATGGTACTAAGCTTAACAAAACCAATAATTTTCATACCATTGGCAGCGATCTTAGTAATTAATTATTTGACTTTTTTACCTAATAACATATGGGAACAATATGTTCAAGAATTTGACAAAATATCTAAAAAGAAAAATAATATTTGGGGATTTGTTGTTTGGGTTGTTATATTAGCAATTATAGCTAATTTTATATTTTATTTTTATTTAATGAGTAGAATTGATTGGAGGCAGTATCGCTAGAAAGTGCAAATTTCATTTCCACCTTTTCCCCACCGTCACCCCTGCAAACAAGCAAACCTGCCAAGGGTAGGCAGTTTGGTCAGCCATAATTGCTAATGGTTTGTAATAGAACGAACCATTTACACCCAAAGTAACCCGTTCTTCTTGATGTTCTGTTAGGGCATCAAGAAGAACGAATATACTCCTGAAGGTATTCAAAGTACTGAAGTTTAATTGAAATTGCATGGCTCAATACTATTTTTAATTCCATAGAAATTTCTTGCACTATACATATTATTAATATTTATATATAATGCTTGCTCTAACCGGATTTTGATGTATATAATTCAATTTCTGTTTAAAAAATTCTCACAGCGTATTTCTCAGACCTAAAATGTGCAAGCGTTGTAAGTATATATTTACCTTTTGTTTTACCCTAAAATCTCTTTTCTACTTATTGTTCTGTTAGGGCAATAAGTAGTAAGGCATTCAAAAATGCAATCTATTTTATCTTTCTATAATTAACCGGGATATAATAATAGCATTGCCGGTATTTACCTTAACAAAGTAAACTCCGCTATTTTCTATTAATGTTATTTCTGAAAATAATTTGCCATTTTCAATGCTTGTTTTTTCATTATAAATTACCTTACCAAGCAGGTCCATAATTTGTATGTTTGCTTCTTTGTGGTCAACCCCATTAAAAATACATGATAGTAAAAATGTGCCTTTATTGGGGTTAGGATAAATAGATATATTGTTGTTTGAGTGATTTAATGTCTTAATACCTACATTGGTAATGTTTATAACTAATGGATAGCTGGTATCTACCAGCGGACTTGCACAGGGAGCATTACTTGTGAGTATGCATCTAATTATATCGTTATGTTGTAGAGTAACAGTACTATAGGTTGAGTTAGTTGCACCGAGTATAGGCATTCCGTTCAATAACCACTGATAGTGGGGTGCAGAACCGAAATTTATACCTTCGCAGTAAAATAATACATTGGTCCAATAGCTTATAGAAGTGCCGGGGTAGGCTATAACGGTATCAGAAGTAGCTAAATTAGGATGTATAAATTCAGCAATTGTATCTATAGATAAGACCGTGTCGGGCACGGGACAAATTTCACTGCTTATCATTTTGCACGTTACATATTCACCGTGAGCAGGGTAATATGTAAAAATACTATCACTATCAATCATTTGAACGCCATTTACAAACCATTCAAAAACAGGTGTGCTGCCACCATAACTATAGTGTGCTAAGTAGGTTACAGGTGTGCCGGCACAAATGGTGTCTATATTATTAGTAAAACTTAAAGTAGGGTAAACGAGAGGAGTAACTGTAATTAGTATTGAATTGGAAATTAGAAAGGTATCTTTTCCGCCTGGAGCAATTAATATACAACGTATTGAATCTCCATTTGATAAACTGCCAATTGTTAAAAAATTAGAATCTGTGCCAACCGGTGTAGTATTATGCATCCATTGATAAGAATATCCATAGCCGGGGTTTTTAATTGTTGCATTAAAAGTGGCTGTACCACCGGCACAAATTGAGTCGCTATGATTTGAAAAAATGGTAATAGAATCGGGAGGTATAATTTCTCTAATTACATTGTTGTAAAAATCTGCAATAAAGAAATTGTTGTTTTTATCAAAACATATTGCAGAAGCATAATTTAAAGCAGCACTAAGCGGGTTGCCACCGTCACCATAATAATCGGCATAGCCATTACCTGCAAAATAATGTATGTAACCTGCTGTGTCAATTCTACAAATATTAGGTCCGGTTTCTTTACCTACATATACATTGCCAAGCGTATCTAATGCTATACTTACCGGATACCAAAGATGTGTACTTGTTGCAGGCACATTATCGCCGGTATAATTTGGCGAATTAGGAATGCCGGCAATTGTTGTTATAATACCAATTCCATTTACTTTACGAACTGTTTGACTATTTAAATCTGCAATATAAAGGTTTTCATATTTATCTACTGCAATGCCTGTGGGGCTATGTAATGCAGCACTTGTTGCCGGAATGCCATTGCCATAATAACCGGTAAGCGAACTGCCTGCATACGTTTGAATAATACCGGTAGGGTAAACAATACGAACACGAGAACTACCGTCTGAAATAAATAAATTTCCATACAAATCGGTTGCAAGTCCATAAGCACCTATTCGTGCATTTGTTGCCTGTCCGCCATCGCCAATATAAGAAGAAAACGGGAATACACCATTACCGGCAACAGTAGTAATAATACCATTTGTATCTACTTTACGAACTCTATTATTACCATTATCTGCAATAAATAAGTTTCCTAAAGTATCTAATGCAAGACCTTGAGGGTAATATAACCTAGCATTTGTAGCCGGGCCGTTGTCGCCGCCAAAACTAGAACTACCCGTACCTGCAAATCTTGTAATAATTCCATTGGGCTGTACTTTTCGTACAACATTATTTTCTTGGTCAGAAAAATAGATATTTCCTATTTTGTCAACAGCAATACCTGCCGGCTGACATAACCTCGCTGATAGTGCTTGCCCTCCATTACCTGTGCTTACACATGTAGTAGATGGCAGTGCAATGCCAACTTCTGTTCTTATTACATTTTGTGCATTCGTTACCTGCTTATTAGTTAATAATAGTAGGGCAAGAATTATTATTATGTATATAAAAGATTTCATCAAGTATAAATTAAAGCCAATCTATTTTTTATATAAATTATTAGTCAACAATAAAACCTATTAAATACGTTGAGTTTTTGGTAATCATTTTTAACTGATAAAATCCACTTTTAATTTTATTATTAATTACAATTTGCTTATCAATAATACCATTTGGTGTAACTAATTTTTGGGTATATAAAATTTGTCCAAGCATATTAGTTATTTCAATTTCACAGTTTTCTTCATCCGGATTTATTTTTCCAATCAATTTAAACGAACCATTGTTTGGATTTGGCAGCAAACTAATTTGATTATCTGAATTTGAAATTTGTTTAATGCCTACAGTAACAGTAATTACAATAGAATTACTTACATTTAATAAGGGTGTTGTACATACTAAACTTGTAGTCATTATACAATAAATATTATCATGATTAGAAAGTGTATCAGAAGAAAAGACTGATGAAGTAGCACCGGGAACAGGCAACCCATTAATATACCACTGATAAGTAGCGGCTGTACCACCATTTGTGCCTGATGCAGTAAAAGTTAACAATGTACCTGCTGTAACTGTTGTAGCCGGAGAAACAACAATGTTTACTGAAGAAGTTAAATTAGGATAAATAGTCATGCTTATTGAATTACTGTTTACAGAATCCGGCATTGCACAATGCATATTACTAATCATTTCGCAAGTAATTATATCAGTGTTATTGGGTATATAGCTATAAGATGTACTACTTGTACCTACTACAGAACTATTTACTTTCCATATAAATATAGGTGCTGTTCCACCGTTGGTATCTATTGCATAATAAGTAACGGATGTACCGGCACATATTGAATCGGCAGATTTGGAAATAGTGATTACTGGTAAAAATGATGGGGTAACAACCATTATTATTGTACTGCTTGTTATGGTATCTATTATTAAGCAAGGGTAATTACTTGTCAACCTACATTTAATAACATCACCATTTACCGGTGCATATGTATAGGTAACACCTGTGCCGGCAGAAGAGCCGTTTTTGAACCATTCATAAAAAGGAAGGCTGCCACCATGTACAGGTGAAGCACTAAATGTTACGGAAGTACCACTACAAACAGTATCTGATGTACTTGATGAAATGGTAACAGCCGGAGAAAAGTAAGCATTAACAATCATTGTTATGCCGGCACTCATTGCAGTATCGGGTACAGCACATGCTGCACTGCTCGTAAGCCTGCAAGTTATAATATCTCCGGTTGTAGGTGTATAACTATAAGTACTCATACCTGTACCTACATTTATACCGTTCTTTTTCCATTGATAAACAGGCGAAGTGCCACCATTAACAGAGGTAGCAGTAAAAGTAACAAGAGTACCTGTACATACCGTATCGTTAGGCGAAACTGAAATACTTACAGAAGGCACAATAATAGGATTTACGACCATAGTAAGAACACTGCTAAGGGCAGTATCTGGTACTGCACAAGTTGCATTGCTGTTTAAACGACAGGTAATAATATCACCTGTAGTTGGTGTGTAGGAATAAGTACCGGTTGTATCACTAATAATAACACTGTTCTTTTTCCATTGATAATTAGGAGATAAACCACCATTTACTGGACTTGCTGTAATGGTAACAGAAGTTCCTGAACATACGGTATCTCCGGGTAAAGAAAGAATGCTTACAGAAGGTATTACTGTTGGTATTACAAACATCGTAATTGTATTACTTAATACAGTATCCGGCATAGCACATATTGCATTACTTATTAATATACAATACAAATAATCGCCAGATGTAGGAGTATATGTGTATGCAGTACTTGTACTGCCGGTTAATGCTGTTCCATTTTTATACCATTGATAATGTGGAGTACTACCGCTATGTGTAGTAGTAGCAGTAAATGTAACTGATGTGCCGGAGCAAACAGTATCTGCGGTACTTACACTAATACTTATTGTAGGTATAACTACCGGATTTACAGTCATAACTATGCTATCACTTGTTATTGTAGAGGGGGATGCACATAATGCGGAACTTGTGAATACACATTTTATTACATCACCATTTGACGGGGTTAATGAGCAGGTAGTGCCGAAGGTAATGTTTAGTCCGTTTCTTTTCCATAACAAAGATGCACTTGAGCCACCATAAGTTGTTGTAGAAGAAAAAAGAACAGTAGTACCTGCACAAACAGTATCTGCACTTGCAGTAATACTAATTGTAGGCACAACAGTTGGTATTACATGCATAATAAAATAATTGCTTATTACAGTATCTGTTGTTACACATCTTAAATTACTTACTAATATGCATTTTATACTGTCTCCGTTTACAGGTGCATAAGTATAGCTAATTCCTATTGAAACTTGAATACCATTTTTATACCATAAATAAACAGGTGCAGAGCCGGTATTGATTCCTGTGGTAGTAAAAGTTACATTTGTACCACTACAAACACTGTCGGCTGAGCGTGTTATAGTAACAGAGGGTGTTAAAAGTGGACTAACATTGAAGATAACACTATCACTTTTTGCAGTATCTGAGCTACAGGCATTAGTGGCTAAAAAACAATATATTAAGTCGCCGGTAGCAGGTGTAAAAATATATGGGCTACTTGATGTGGAAACTATAGTACCATTTTTATACCATTTAAATGATGGGTACGAGCCAATACCTGTTGATGATTGTACTACCGTAACCGAACTACCCGCACATAGTGTGTCTAAGCCATGTGGTGTAATAGATATAGTGGGGTGTAAAGCTGAATCAACATGTATATGTATTGTATTACTTAAAACAGAATCAACGGTAGCACACATTGCATTGCCTGTTAGTTCGCAATTAATTAGGGTATCGATTGTTGTTGGTATAAAAGAATAAGATGACGAAGAGGAGACATGTACATTATTTATTTTCCAGTTATAAATTGGTGTTGAACCTGCACCTGTAATTGATGAAAATAAATTTAGAACTGTGCCTGAACAAATGGTATCGGGTAAGGAGGACGTAATATTAATGTATGGGGTAATTAATGGTAATACAGTTATTGTAAGAATAGAGCTGACAGCAGTATCAAAAGCCCGACAATTGGCATTACTATGTAAAATACACTTTATATGGTCTCCATTAGTAGGCGAATAGGAAAAGGAAGAACCTGTTGATGTTAGTGAACCATTTTTAAACCATTGATATACAGGGCTTGAACCGGTATTACTACCTGTAGCTGTAAAGGTTACGGAAGTACCATTACATACAGAGTCTGCCGATGCAGATATACTAACGATTGGAACAACATTAGGATTTACAACCAACGTTATACTATTACTTATTGCTGAATCCGGTACAGCACATGTTGCATTAGAGTAAAGAATACACTTTATAACATCTCCATTTACCGGAGTACAAGAAAAAAGAGAGCCTGTATATACTAACGTATCATTTTTTTTCCAATCATAAATTGGTGAGGTACCGCCATTGCTAATTGAAGAAGTAAAAGATACTGAAGTGCCTGCACAAACAGTATCTGTACCTATTGTTGAAATACTTATGGTAGGTGTTACAGAAGAAATAACAGTAACTATTATTGAATTACTAGTAATGGTGCTTGGGGTAGCACAGCTATTGCTACTTGTAAAAATGCAACTTACTACATCTCCGGTAGAAGGATAATAGGAAAATTCGCTTGAATCGCTTCCGGAAATGACACCATTAACTTTCCATTGAAAGGTAGGGGAATGACCGCCATTAGTTGTTGTTGCTACAAAATGTGCCACTGTTCCTGAACAGATAGTTGAACCTGTGGTTGCTGTAATACTAAGTGAAGTTGTAAGGTGCGAAACGGTATGAATATGTATTGTATTACTCGTTACCGGGCTAGATAGTATGCAAGAAACAGAAGAGTATAATAAACAATAAATAGAATCTCCATTTATGGGTGAGTAATAAAAAGGATTGCCATTGAAAATATGTGCACCATTTACATACCATTTATACCCTGGTAAAAAGCCACCGTAAGTATTGCTTGCCGCAAAAGTATCCGGTGTACCTAAGCAAATAGAATCACCATAATAAGAAATAATACTAACTGTAGGTAATACTAATGACATTGCGTACATTGTTAAAGTATTTGATGTAGCAATAATTGTTCCGCCAACAGTATCATAAAGGTAACAAACAATCACATCTCCGGTTGAAACACTGTCAGCAGTATAAATACTATTATTTGTGCCAACGGATATACCATTTTTTTTCCATTGGTAGGCAATTGTGGAGCTGCCTATAGTTGCAAAAGCATCGAAATAAATAGCTGTACCGGTACATACCGTGTCACCCATTTCACTAATTATAGAAATTGGTGCAGGTGAAGTTACTTTCCTAATAACATGGTTTAGGTCTGATACATAAAGGTTTCTTGATGGGTCGAGTGCAACTGCCATTGGCTTTTTTATAGAAGCTGCTGCTGCCGGTCCTCCGTCTCCTGTATAGGTAGTATCGCCATTACCGGCATAAAAATTTATATTGCCGAAAACATCCATTTTTCTTATCTGATTATTGTATTTATCGGTTATAAATAAATTACCCCAAGTATCTATAGCTAAGCCACATAATGCAGCACTGCCTAAATAAGAAAAATTAAATTCTGCACTTGTGGCCGGGCCTCCATTACCAATGTTACCCGCTGTACCATCTCCGGCTATAGTTGATATTATTCCGGATGTATTTACTTTTCGTATTTTATTGTTCAAATTGTCAACTATATATATGTTGCCGCTTCTATCCATCGTAACAGCAGTTGGATTATTAAGCATAGTAGTTGTTGCGGGTACGCCGTCTGCACCGACACCTGCTGTGCCGTTTCCGGCAATAGTTGTAATTATACCTGTGTTATTTACTTTCCTTATATTTGAGTTTCCATCAGCAATAAAAAGGTTTCCAACACTATCCACAAAAACGCCCGATGCTCTTATTTGAGCTAATGTGGCAGTGCTGCCGTCACCTGATAAGCCGGCTAAGCCATTGCCTGCAACAGTACTAATATTACCTGCGGTATTTACTTTACGCACTCTGTTATTACCATTATCAGCAATATAAATATTTCCTGTAGCATCTACAGCAATACCTTGCGGATTGTTTAGGCTTGCTAATGTTGCTGCAAAGCCATCGCCTGAAAATCCTGTTATACCATTACCTGCAACTGTTCTAATTATACCTGCTGAATTTATTTTTCTAATTACATTATAAGTAGCATCGGCAAAATAGATATTACCTGCGGCATCGGCAACAACACCTGCCGGTATTTGCAATGTTGCAGCAGTAGCCGCAAATCCATCTCCACTATGTCCTGTTGTGCCATTGCCTGCAACAGTACTTATTATTTGAGCGTTTAATGAAAAACTCAAATTAATAAAGCATGTTACAAATAATAATTTGTAAAAATTGAATCTCATAATTTCCTCTCGCTTTTTTACTTTTTTAGAATAACCATGCAATTTAGCCAATTTTTTTGAAATTAACAAATTAAAAATACTTAGCTATTTAAGTACAATGTTATTAATATTTTTTATGAATATTCATATATTATTTTTGCAATTACAAAATTTAATACTCTTTTTTATTAAGTAAAAGCATTTATTTATTTTAATGTTTAAAAATGAGTGCAAATAAAAATAATTGAGTATTATTGCACTGTTTTTATAAATGAAAGTGCCAAATAGTGCTTTTTATAGTTTAAAAATAAAAATTTAGGAATAATATTTGTTAAGCACCAAAATTTTTATGTATTTTGGTCGCAATTTTGAAATAAGAAAAATAAATTTGAAAAAGAGAACAAACATGAAAAGAACCATCATCCTAATTACAACCGTTTTAGCATTCGTATTAATCGGAAACAAAAGCTTTGCACAAGAAGACCTTGTGAGAGTTTTTCGTTGGTATATTCCTGAAGATAATCAGTATGTAAATGAAGCAGAAGGAGAATATCAAGACGGACAGTTAATAAACTGGGGTTGGACTGATAAAACCTTAATCTTCTTTGCATACCGCACTCCGGGTCCGGGTCGTGTTGCTGTATATGGTTGGGAAAATCCGGTAACTAGAGCTCACATCAGTATTTGTGAAGATGAATTTACAGATGACTTTATGCTTAAAACAGGCTATACTCATAAACATCTTCAGTTTTATGCACTTACCCGCCGTGGTGCTAACGAGGTATGTATCTACCGTTGGTTATTGGCAAAACATCATGCGTGGATTACTATTCCCGAAGACACGGATACAGATGTTTATATAAAGAAAGGTTACCACCACAAAACATACCAATATTATGGTATTCAACGTAATGTGGATGCACCTATTTATGATGAATTATAATTACTTTTTTAAAACATAATTAAATAATCGTGGTTTGATAATTTCTACCACGATTTTTTATTTAAACAATTCCTGTTTTTTTTATAATGTATATTATAATTTGTATTATTTAAATGTTGAAAGTATGCTCCATTTTAGAAGATTTTTTTTGCTGACTCTTATTGTTTTTTATAGCAGCTATTCAATTTACGGACAAACATATACTTGGGAAAAACTAAATACTGATGCTTATAAAGGTAAGCAAGATGATATTTATTTTATAAATGAGCAGGTAGGCTGGTATATAAATGGGTATGGTAAAATATATAATACAACAAATGGTGGAGTAACATGGGCTTTACTTACTGAGAAAAAAGGAACTTTTTTTAGATGTATCGGGTTTATAGATAGTTTAAATGGTTTTGTAGGCAATGTCGGTACAGATTATTTTCCTAACGTAACAGATTCTATACCATTATACAGCACTAATGATGGCGGGAAAACTTGGAATCCTGTTAGTTATACCGGCAATTATGTAAAGGGAGTATGTGCTATAGATATTGTAAAGGAAGAATTGGTGCAAAAGGGTAAGTTATCGACCATCTTTCATGTTTATGCAGTAGGTAGGGTAGGTAGTCCGGCAAATTTTATGGTTAGCCACGATGGCGGTAAAACATTTAAAAGCAAAAAAATGAATGACTATTGTAATGCTATGTACGATATTAAAATGTTTAATAAATTAGAAGGTTTCGCTTGTGCGTCAACCGGGCAAAATGAAGACAGTACTCATGCATGTATTTTGCATACAATAGATGGCGGTGAAAATTGGGAAAAAGTATATGAATCAAAACGACCATTTGAAATTTCTTGGAAATTGTTTTTTCCGAATAAAAATGTTGGTTATGCCACCGTGCAAAGTTATAATACAGATTCTACGGTAACTATTCAGCATTTTATAAAAACTACAAATGGTGGTAAAAAATGGAAAGAACACATTTTATGTAATGATTATAAAGCACGTTCTTTCGGGGTGGGGTTTATTGATAAAAAAACAGGTTTTATAGGCACATTGAATAGTGGATATAAAACCATTAACGGTGGCAAATCGTGGAATAAAATAGACTTAGGGCGTGCATGTAATAAAATAAGAATAATGCATAAACCAGACGGAAGTGTTTTCGGTTATGCTATTGGTGTGAACGTTTTTAAATTAAAGGCAGAAAAATAAGCAAATAGATTTTTGTATTAAAAAGTAATCTATTTGCTTAGGTTTAAAAAATAATATACAATAAAAGTTTATCCTTTCATTAATCTAAAGGCATGATTCCACTCATTATTTAACATACCCGGAATGCACCAAAGCATGCTTAATGGTTCAATTGCACGTGCGGCAGTTGCTTTACCCATGTCTGCAATATCCCAACCAAATTGTTCTAAGATTTCACTAACTTCTTTTTTCGAGAAATCATTGTTTCCACAAATAAACATCGTTGGTTTTTCTTTGAAATCAGGATTTACCATGTTGGCATTACCAACACAACTAAAAGCTTTTACAAAATGAACTTCAGGGAATTGTGTTTGCAGACGCTCCATTAAAGATTCATCAAAATTTGTAAAGAATCTAAGCACCCCATTTTCAGGTGCACTACCTTCCATTATCGGGTTAGTAGTGTCAATTACTGTTTTTCTCATTAGATGTTGCGGGCCGGCGTCTTCAATTGCTTCAACGGCAATAGAACCTTTTAAAGCCAAAACAACAATATCGCCAAATTTGCCGGCTTCATAAAAACTGCCTAAATGTGCATTTTTACCACCTGCTTTTTGCCAATCAAGAAGTTTTGCTTGATTTCTTGAACTAAGCATTACTTCATAATTATTTTTCAAAAAGCCATTGCCAAGTGTTTGGGCTACAATGCCCGAGCCTAATATTCCTATCTTTTTCATTGTAATTGTTTTGTTCAAAAATAAGTGCAAATATTCATTCAAAAATCTACAAAAAAAAGAACTTGTACTAAAAAATATAAATAGAATAGTAAATTAACAATATTGAATTTTTTTTGATGAATTTTATTTATTTTAAAAATATTGATTTTAAAATAATCTATTCATATATTTTTTATGTGTGCATTAAAATTAATTACTTAAAAAAAATAATTTTAATCATTAAAAACAATAAAGGTATATACATCTAATTGTCTAAAACTAATACCTTTGTTTCAAATTAATCGTTTCAGGCAAATCTTGATTGTTTTGTTTTTGATTTTTTTTGATTTTTTGTCTTTAAATTAAGCATCATAAATGTCGAAAGTAATTAATAAAAGCTGTTTTTTTATATTTGCAATAACGCTATTAGTCATCAATTTTTCGTTCAATATCAGTGCTCAAAATAATAATAGCAATAATGTAAGAAAGGATGTTGATAAATATTATAATAAAAACATATCAGATATTCCTGCTTTAACACTAACTGATTGCATAAAATATTCATTAAAAAATCAACCGGCAATCAATCAATCAATCATAGACCAATATATTGCAGAAACAAATAATAATATAGCTATTTCAAATTGGTTACCTCAAGTAATAGGTACAGCTAATTATACTAATTACTTTCAATTACCTACCGTATTTTCAAATACAAATAATGGCATTGTATCGGTAAAATCCGGTGTATTTAATTATTCAATCCCACAATTTACCATAAGCCAAAATATTTATAGCCCCGATGCTTTGTTTGCAGTAAAAGCTGCTAAGCTTAATAAAACTGCAAGTTCTCAAAGTGTTTTAAGTACTAAAATAAATTTCATATCAGATGTAAGTAAAGCTTATTACGATGTATTATTATCCATTCAACAAATAAGTGTTTATAAAGAGGATACTGCTCGTTTAAATAAAAATCAATCGGATGCTTTTCATAGATACAAGAGCGGCATAGTTGATAAGGTAGATTACAAACAAGCAACAATAGCACTCAATAATTCTTTGGCAAAATTAAAAACGGCTAACGAAATATTAAATTCTAAATATGCGATATTAAAACAATTTATGGCATATCCGGCAAATAAAACATTTACAGTTGAATTTGATACGGCTAAGATGTTTGAAGATATTTATATTGATACGTTAGCACCTTTGCAATTTGAGAATAGAATAGAATACCAACAATTACTTACAACAAAACTAATTGCCGGACAGAATGTACTGTATTATAAAATGGCATATCTCCCATCAGTATCAGCATTTTATAATTATAATTATGAATTTGAAAGTAATCATTTCTCTGATTTATATAATAAACCATATCCTTATTCTTTATTTGGTTTACAATTAACTATTCCTGTTTTTACAGGTTTTAGAAGGTTAGATAATATACACAAGGCAAAATTGCAAGAACAGCGTTTAGATTTAGATATAGAACAAATGGTATTAGGTATCTATACTCAATATGTACAAGCTACTTCTAATTATAAAAGCAATTTATATTATTTTAAAACCCAAAAAGAAAATGTTGAAATGGCAAAAGAAGTGTATGATATTGTGAAATTTCAATATAGAGAAGGTATAAAAACATATTTAGATGTAATTGTTGCTGAATCTGATTTGCAGACTTCTGAAATAAATTATTTAAACGCTTTATTTCAGGTTTTATCAAGCAAAATAGATTTGAAAAAAGCTATGGGCGTATTGCAAACAGATATATAAATTAAAAAAATATAATGAAAAAAAATTATCTATTACTTATAATAGTATTATTATTTATAAGTTCCTGTAATGAGGCTGCAAAGCCTACAAATAGTGCAAATGTACCTGTGCCGGTAAATGTTTATACGGTACATAAAGAAAATGTTGTTTATTACGATCAATTTCCCGGTACAATAGTAGCGCAAATGCAGGTAGATATACGTGCTGAAGTTGAAGGGTATATTACAGGTATCTTTTTTAGTGAGGGTTGTTTTGTAAAAAAAGGACAAAAATTATATGAAATAGACAACAGCAAGTATAAGGCTAATAACAATATGACTTTGGCAAATTTAAAAGTTGCCGAAGCAAACTTAGACCAAGCACAAAAAGATGCTGACCGTTATGCTTATTTAAACGAACATGATGCCGTTGCAAAACAAACACTTGACCATGCAATGACTACTTTGCAAAACGCAAAAAATCAGGTTAATGCAGTAAAACAAGATATGATACGAACACAAACAGATTTAAATTATTCAATAATTAAAGCACCATTTGATGGTACTATTGGTATTTCGCAAGTAAAACTTGGTAATACGGTAACTACCGGACAAACAATATTAAATACAATATCTACCAATAACCCAATGGCTGTAGATTTTGTCGTAAACGAAAAACAGATTTCTCGATTTGTACAATTACAAAAAAATAGTCCGGCTAACATAGATTCTGTTTTTAGAATTACGTTGCCTGATAATACACTTTATAATCAAATTGGAAAAATTTATATTTTAGACCGTGCCGTAAATTCACAAACCGGAACTTTAAATATTAGGCTTGAATTTCCTAATCCCGATGCTTTGTTGAAGGCTGGAATGAGCTGTACCGTAAAAGTTAAAAATCAAGATACTTTACAACAAATGCTTATACCCGGAAAGGCAGTTGTGGAACAAATGGGAGAATATTTTGCTTTTGTATCAGTTGATACCTTAATACCAAATAATACACCGAGTGCTAAACAAGAAAAAGGGTTACACGCAATACAAAGGAAATTAATATTAGGGAGAACCATAGGCGATAAAATTATTGTAAAGTCGGGTTTGCAAACTGATGACAAAGTAATAATTGATGGTGTGCAGAAACTTAGAGATGGCACATTGGTAAATGAAGGTGCAGTTGATTTAAAAAATAAAAAATAAAATATCTGTGCTTATTTTTAATAAATTTGATGTTTAAATATGTGATTTATTTTTATAACTATTTTATTCTTGTTTTTTGCTTACCTTGTAGCATTAACAGTAGTTGCTATTTATGTTTATAGAACCATTTCATTCCACAAAGAAAAAAGGCTGGATAGAAGTTATTTCCGGATGTATGTTTTCTGGGAAAACGGAGGAATTGATACGTAGATTGAAGAGAGTGCAGATAGCGGGTTTAAAAGCTGAAATATTTAAACCCGGAATTGATAAACGTTACGACCCGGCAGACATTGTATCGCACGATGCATCAAGGATACGTTCTACACCTGTTGAAAACCATTATAATATACTACTATTAACATCGGATGTGGATGTAGTAGGTATTGATGAAGCACAGTTTTTTAATGATGGCATAGTAGAAGTTGTAGAAGAGTTAGCTTTAAGGGGTATGAGAGTTATTGTAGCAGGTTTGGATATGGATTTTACAGGCAAGCCTTTCGGACCCATGCCTGCTTTATTAGCACGGGCAGAATACATTACCAAACTACATGCAATATGCGTGAAATGTGGTGATATAGCAAATTACTCGTATAGAATAGCAAAAATTGACGACCAAGTTCTTTTAGGTGAGAAGGATGTTTATGAACCAAGATGTAGAATTTGTTTTTATCAAAAATAGTCTAAGACAATATGTTTTTGTCTTTATAACATAAATATATATTAATGCAGAATAGACATTTGCTTATAGCCTTAAATTCAACTACTTTTGTTCTATGCGTTTTAGTTTATTTCTTTTTATAGTACTTCTTATTTTCAATAATACAATTGATGCACAGCAAACAGACAATGTTTGGTCTTTGCAGCGATGCATTCATTATGCAATTGAAAACAATATTTCGCTAAAGCAGGATTCTCTTAATGCCCGCATGGCAAAATATACGTTTAATCAAAGTCAATATTCACAGTTGCCTACATTAAATACAAACGGTAATTATGGTAGAAGTTTCGGACGTTCCATTAACCCCACAACCAATCAATTTGTAGATGTAGATTATAATTTTTTAAGTGCAAGTGGAAGTGCCAACTTATTGGTTTTCGGTTGGATGCAAGTTCGGAATACGATTGCCAAAAATAAATATAGTTTATTAGCCTCTTTAGCAGATTTAGAACAACTTAGAGACGATGTATCTTTAAACATAGCAACGGGTTTTTTATCTGCATTGCTTGCCGAAGAACAAATACATGTTTGTAAAAGCCAGGTAAGCCTTTCAGAGGCGCAATTGATACAAACAAAAGCATTTGCAGAATCGGGTAGGCTTCCTGAATTAAATGTAGCTCAATTAGAATCTCAATTAGCTACCGACAGTTCTAATTTAATTAATGCAATATCAAATTACAATTCTTCTATTCTAGATTTAAAGTCATTGTTAAATTTAGATATGTCGATACCATTTACTATTCAATTACCCGATGTAACAATAGACGATGCTTTGCTTGCATCATCTATGCAGTCTGAAGATATTTACCAAAAAGCGAGGTTACATTTCGGTTCTATTAAAGGTAGTGAGTATAGAGTTAATTCGGCTGAAAAAGGTGTTGATGCCGCTAAGGGTAATTTGTACCCCCAATTAAGTATAGGGGCGCAATTTGGTACTAACTGGGCAAGCAATTATCAAACAGTTTCTTATACTCCCAATGGCTATCAGCTTACAGGATTTGCACTTGATAGCACTAATTTAAAAAAGTACAATGTTTATCAGCCCTCTTATGTAAGCGATGTAACAAATATACCGTTCAGCAAACAATTAAATAATAATTTTCGTCAAACTGTTTCTGTAAACTTAACGATACCCATATTTAATGGATGGCAATCGCAATATTTAATTCGTCAGGCTAAAATAAATTTAGAAACACAGAAGTTGAATAAATTTAATGCAGAACTTACCTTAAAACAAAATGTTTATAAAGCACATAATAATGCATTAAATTCCATACAAAAATTTAATGCTGCCAAACATGCAGATGATGCTGCAAAAAGAGCTTTGGATTTTGCTAAAAAAAGATACGATGTAGGTTTAACAAGTACTGTTGACTTTTTAGTAACTCAAAACTCTGCTTTTGCTGCCGGATATAATCTTTTGAGTGCTAAGTACGATTTGATATTTAAACTAAAAGTAATAGACTATTATTTAGGAAAAGAATTAAAATTATAATGAATGACTGAATTGAAAGAAGTATTACTATTTGCCGCAAAAGAAGCAGGAAAAATTATTAAACATTATTTTAATGGCACTTTTAAGATAGACAATAAAACAAGTATAAATGATTTAGTTACTGAAGTTGATAAATTCTCTGAAAATAAAATAATAGAAATAATACGTCAATATTTTCCGGAACATACTATTATTAGTGAAGAAGTAGGTGAACTAATACAAGTATCTGACTATCAATGGATTCTTGACCCAATTGACGGTACTGTAAATTTTGCACATAATATTCCTATATGTTGTGTAAGTATTGGGCTTTTATATAAAGGCGAAATAATATTAGGTGCAGTTTATAACCCAATGATGGATGAGCTGTTTTTTGCAGAAAAAGGCCAAGGCGCTACACTAAACGGAGTACCTATTTCTGTATCAAAAAAATCAGAATTTAAGAAAGCCTGTTTAGTAACCGGATTTCCTTACAAATGGCCCGGTGATTCGCATTTGCATCCTATAAAAGTATTTGAGCGATTCATTATGCAAGGTCTCCCGATACGCCGTTTAGGTTCTGCTGCATTAGATTTGTGTTGGGTGGCTTGTGGCAGGTTCGATGGCTTTTGGGAATATAATCTTAATTCGTGGGATGTTGCTGCCGGTTATCTTATTGTGCAAGAAGCAGGGGGACGTATTACTAATTTTGATGGTGAACTTTATAATGTTTTTGATAAAGAAACCCTTGCAACTAATGGCTTAATACATGAAGAAATGTTGTTTTTAATAAATAAAGATAATGGATAAGAGATTAATTTAATTTCTCTTTATGGCAAAACAAAAAATTGTAGTAATAACCGGTGCAGGAATAAGTGCTGAAAGTGGTCTTAAAACTTTTAGAGATTCTGACGGGCTTTGGGAGGGATATAATATTGAAGATGTTGCTACCCCAAGAGCTTGGAGAAAAAATCCACAGTTAGTACTTGATTTTTATAATATAAGAAGGAAAGATGTATTAGCAGCAAAACCCAATGCAGCACATTTTGGCTTAGTTGAGCTTGAAAAATACTTTGATATACATATTGTTACTCAAAATGTAGATGATTTGCACGAGAGGGCTGGGTCTAAAAATGTATTGCATTTACATGGTGAACTACTGAAAATGAGAAGTGAGAAAAATGAGCTGAAAGCTTATTCAATAATAAATGATATAAAATTAGGAGATAAAGCAGAAGATGGCGGGCAGTTAAGACCACATATTGTATGGTTTGAAGAAGCGGTACCAATGATTGAGCATGCAATACCAATTATGTATTCAGCCGATATATTTGTATTAATCGGGACATCTTTAGCCGTATATCCTGCTGCCGGTTTGGTAGATTATGTTAAAGAAAGTGTGAAAAAGTATGTTATAGATAAAAATATACCTAATGTTATAAAGTATAAGAATGTAATTGCAATAGAAAAACCGGCAACAGAAGGTATTAAAGAATTAATAAGTATTTTAGTGCCATATTAATCTGCTACTTCCTATATAATGTTATACTTTTATAAAATGGTATTATGACCAAAATAGAAACTATAAAGACTAAGAAAAAGTATATCTTTAGGTTATTTGTTTTTTTGTTTATTATATTTATTTTACTAAATGTAATTGCAGCTTTTCATGCATATAAATTTACTCACTTTAGTGCAAGTGGTACAAAGTTAGAAAACATAAATCTTACATTTTTTGAAAAAGCTAAATTGTTATTTACAGGTGTAGATATTCCCAGACCCCCAAATACAAAAATCCCCAACAGAAATTATACTACGGTTAATATACAAAGTAATGTAAAAATTGAATGTTGGTTATTGCCAGTTGATAAACCATTAGGAACAGTAATTCTTTTTCATGGTTATACATCTAATAAGTCTGAATTGATAGATAGGGCAGAGGTTTTTTTGCAAAACGGATATAATTGTCTTTTAGTTGACTTTATGGGTTCGGGTGGGTCGGGTGGCAATCAAACAACAATAGGTTTTATGGAAGCAGCAGAAGTAAAAGATTGTTTTGAATATGTAAAAAACTCAGGCGAAAAAAATATCTATTTATTAGGTTCTTCTTTAGGAGCCGTAGCAATAATGAAGGCAATAAAAGAATACAATATTAAGCCTGCAAGTATTATTTTAGAGTGTCCATTTGGTACAATGTACGAAACAGTAGTTGCTCGTTTCAATATGCTACATGTACCACCTGTGCCTATGGCTGGTATGCTATTATTTTGGGGTGGTATTGAAAACGGTTTTTTGGGTTTTAGCCATAATCCAAAAGAATATGCAAAAAGCATAAACTGTCCGGTATTATTACAATGGGGGCTGCATGATGATAGAGTAAGCAAGAAAGAAATTGATGATATATATGCAAATTTAAATTGTAAAAAACAAATGATAATTTATACAAACTCCGGCCATGATAATTATCTTAAAACGAGTAGAGATGAGTGGAATAAAAATGTAATTACATTTGTTAATAATAAATAATATTTAAGCATGAAAAAAATAATTATATTAATAAGTATTGTATTTATTTCCGTATTTTCTTTTGGACAAGAAAAAGCTGATTATGATGATGCATTAGATAAATTTAGAACATATTATAATCAATCGCAACCTGATAGTATTTTTAATATGTTTTCGGATAGAATTAAAGAAATAATGACTTTAAATAAAACTACCCAATCATTTAATCAATTGCATATTTTTTATGGCGATATTTTATCCTTTGAACCACAAGATACATCCAAAGGTTATTATATGTTCAAAACTGAATTTACGAAAACCACAGTAACACTTATTGTTTCTTTAAATAAGGAATTGAAGTTTGAAGCATTAAGATTTGTGCCCGATAAAGATGCAATTAAAGATACTACGAAAACCAATTTTGAATATGAAGCTCCAGCAGGTAAAATTAAAGGCATACTAACAGTACCGCAAACGAATAATAAGATTCCTGTTGTATTGATAATAGCCGGTTCGGGACCTACAGATAAGAATGGAAATTCTCATTTAGGTGTAAAAGCAAATGAATATAAAATGATAGCAGACTCGCTTTTTAATGCCGGTATTGCTTGCTTAAGATATGATAAAAGAGGAGTGGGAGAGAGTGTGGAAGCAATGAAAGACCAAGAAAATTTATCGTTTGATGATTATGTAAGTGATGTGGTTGGTTTGATAAAGAAACTAAATGAAGATAGTAGATTTAATAAAGTAATAGTATTAGGGCATAGTGAAGGTTCTTTAATAGGTATGATTGCTGCACAAAAAGCAAAGACGGATAAATTTATTTCATTAGCAGGAGCAGGTGATAGGGTAGATGTGCTTATTACAAAACAGTTATCGGAAACATCAAAAGAATTGAGTATAAAAGCAGAACCAATTTTTGATAGTTTATTAAATGGTTATAAAGTAAAAAATATAGATTCAGACCTTATAACCGTTTTTCAACCTGCTATACAAAATTATCTTATTTCTTGGTTGCATTATAATCCACAAACTGAAATAAAAAAACTAAAAATTCCTATTTTAATACTACAAGGCAGCACAGATATACAGGTAAGTGTTGATGATGCAGAAAAATTGCATGTAGCAAATAGTAAATCTACTCTAAAAATAATAACGGGAATGAACCATATTTTGAAAAAAGCACCCCAAAACAGAATTGAGAATCTTAATACCTATTCTAAACCTACATTACCTCTTGCACCTGTGCTAATGCCGGAAATAATTAAATTTATAGAGCAATAAATAAATTATTTTTCAAATTAAATTTAATTGTTTGTTTAAAAAATCGCCATTGGTTTTATTGGTACATCAGTACTAAAGCTATCTTTGTACATCTAAAAAGAATAGCTTTTGAATTCAAGAATAAAAGTTGCTGCTGTTAGTTATTTAAATACAAAACCATTACTATATGGAATAGAAAAAAGTGTGGTAATTAAGGACATTGATTTAATACTTGATTATCCGTCAGGATTAGCAAAAAAGCTACAAGATGGAATTATTGATTTGGCATTATTGCCTGTTGCAGCAATTCCTCATATTAAAGGTGCAAATATAATAAGTAACTATGGCATTGCTTCAAATGGTAATGTTGTTTCTGTTGCCTTATTTAGCGACGTTCCATTAGAAGATATAAAAAAAGTATATTTAGATTACCAATCTCGCACATCCGTAAAATTAGCTCAAATACTTTTAGAGAACTATTGGAAGATAAAAGTTGAATTTTTACCGGCACATGAAAACTATATTGAAGATATAAATGTTACTACTGCCGGTGTAATTATAGGAGACAGAGCATTGAAAAATCTAAATAGATTTAAATATAATTATGATTTGTCTGCTGCTTGGAAAAACCATACCGGATTAGACTTTGTATTTGCAGCATGGGTAGCAAACAAAAAACTACCTACTCAATTTGTAGATATGTTTAATGCAGCTAATGAAAATGGACTACAGCATTTGGATATTGTTATAGCACTAAACCCTTGCAATTATTATGATTTAAATACTTATTATTCTAAAAATATTCAATTTTTGTTAGATGATACTAAAAAGCAAGGTCTTGAACTGTTTTTAAAAAAATTATGAAATTGAATTATTGAGTCTTTAAGTTTATTATATATGTTCTGTTTTGTTTTATTTAAAAAATATATATGTATTTTTTATTGTATTCTACTTTTTTTAACAAAATTTATTTGCCAAAATTCTAAATTCTTTTTGTATTCTTAGTTCCGGTTACATATCTTTGCACCCCCTTTGGGGTAATATGTTTTTGTACAATAAACTTTTGACCATTTTTTGTTAATATATATTTAATCCTAAATAGGTAGGTTTTCCTATCTATTAGGAATTTTTTGTTTGTAATAAAAGAATTACTTAAAAATATGGCTTTACCACAAAAGAGAACCGCATCAGGCAGGGTAAATTTTGGAAAATTACATGACGCCAATGCAACCCCCGACTTATTGGCTATTCAATTGCAGTCATTTCAGGATTTTTTCCAATTGGAAACTACTCCCGATAAACGCAATAATGAAGGTTTGTTCCGTGTGTTTAAGGAAAATTTCCCTATCACAGATACCCGTAACATCTTTGTACTTGAATTCTTAGATTATTTTATCGACCCGCCTCGTTATTCAATAGACGAGTGTATGGAGCGTGGATTAACCTATTCAGTTCCATTAAAAGCTAAATTAAAACTTAGTTGTAATGATGAAGAACACGTTGATTTTGAAACCATTGTACAGGATGTATTCTTAGGGAATATTCCTTATATGACACCACGTGGTACCTTTGTAATAAATGGTGCAGAGCGTGTTGTCGTTTCTCAATTACATCGTTCTCCGGGTGTTTTTTTCGGACAAAGTGTACACCCTAATGGAACAAAAATATACAGTGCAAGGGTAATTCCTTTTAAAGGTGCTTGGATGGAGTTTGCAACAGACATTAATAATGTAATGTATGCATACATTGACCGTAAGAAAAAATTCCCTGTAACTACCTTATTACGTGCTATTGGGTACGAAACAGATAAAGATATACTTGATTTATTTGGGATGGCCGATGAGGTTAAAGCAGATAAAAAGAATCTTGCTGCCAATTTAAATCGTCGCCTTGCTGCTCGTGTATTACGTAGCTGGACTGAAGATTTCGTAGATGAGGATACCGGTGAAGTTGTTACAATTGAACGTAATGAAGTTGTGCTAGACCGTGATAGCGTATTAGATGAAGAAAATGCAGAAATGATACTTGAAATGGGTATTAAAACTGTGTTCTTACAAAAAGAAGAAGTAAGCGGTGATTATTCTATTATCTATAATACTTTAAATAAAGATACCTCTAACTCTGAATTAGAGGCTGTTCAACATATCTATCGTCAATTGCGTGGTTCTGATGCGCCTGACGATGAAACGGCACGTGGTATTATTGAAAAATTATTTTTCAGTGATAAACGTTATGACCTTGGTGAAGTAGGTAGATATAAAATAAACCGTAAATTAGGTTTAGATATTCATCTTACAACTAAAGTATTAAGTAAAGAAGATATTATTTCAATTATCAAATACCTTGTACGTTTAACTAACGGTAAGGCGGATATTGATGATATTGACCATTTAAGCAATCGTAGAGTACGTACAGTAGGTGAGCAATTGTTTGCTCAGTTTGGTGTTGGTTTGGCTCGTATGGCTCGTACTATCCGTGAGAGAATGAACGTAAGAGATAATGAGGTATTTACCCCAATTGACCTTATTAATGCTCGTACATTATCTTCTGTAATTAATTCGTTCTTTGGTACATCACAGTTATCTCAATTCTTAGACCAAACAAATCCGCTTTCTGAAATTACGCACAAAAGGCGTATTTCCGCTCTTGGACCCGGTGGTTTAAGCAGAGAGCGTGCCGGTTTCGAGGTTAGGGACGTACACTATAGCCACTATGGTCGTCTTTGTACCATTGAAACTCCGGAAGGACCAAACATTGGTTTGATTTCTACACTTTGTGTACATGCACAAATTAATGATATGGGCTTTATTGAAACACCATACCATAAAGTAAAAGACGGACGTGTTGATTTAAAGAACTTTAGATATTTAAGTGCTGAAGAAGAAGATTTAGCAAAAATTGCACAGGCAAATATGCCTATGGATGAGAAAGGTAATTTTACAGTAGATAAAATTAACTCACGTCAAACAGGCGATTTCCCAATATTAGACCCTAAAGAAGTAGAATATATGGATATTGCACCAAACCAAATCGTTGGTTTAAGTGCTTCCTTAATTCCTTTCTTAGAGCATGATGATGCCAACCGTGCCTTAATGGGTTCTAACATGCAACGCCAGGCAGTACCGCTTATTTTACCCCAAGTACCTATTGTGGGTACCGGTTTAGAAGCAAAAGCAGCTCGCGATGCACGTATTCAAATACATGCTGAAGGTGATGGTACTGTTATGTATGTTGATGCAGACCATATACATGTAAAATATGACCGTGATGAGAAAGAAAGATTAGTTTCTTTTGAAGATGATTTAAAAATTTACACACTTACAAAATACAAGAAAACCAATCAAAGTACAAGTATGACCCTTCGTCCGGCTGTACGTAAAGGACAAAAAGTTGTTGAAGGTGATTTCTTGACAGAAGGTTATGCAACACAAGGTGGGGAATTAGCTTTAGGACGTAATCTTAAAGTTGCATTCATGCCTTGGAAAGGTTATAACTTTGAAGATGCGATAGTAATTAATGAAAAGGTAGTTAGAGAAGATTGGTTTACATCGGTACATATTGATGAATATGAATTAGAAGTACGTGATACTAAATTAGGCGAAGAGGAATTAACACCGGATATTCCAAACGTATCGGAAGAAGCAACTAAAGACCTTGATGAAAACGGTATTATAAGAATAGGTGCACATGTTAATGAAGGTGATATACTTATTGGTAAAATAACTCCGAAAGGCGAAACAGACCCCACACCGGAAGAGAAATTATTACGTGCCATATTTGGTGATAAAGCAGGGGATGCAAAAGATGCATCTTTAAAAGCACCAAGTGGTACTGAGGGTATAGTTATAAATAAGCAATTATTTCAACGTGCCAAAAAAGATAAGAATTCTAAGGTTCGCGAAAAATCTGCAATTGAAAAAATCGAAAAAGTTCACGAAAAGAATTTAGAAGATTTAAAGAATTTCTTATACGAAAAATTATTAGTATTACTTAAAGAAAAACCATCGGCAGGTATTACAAATAATTTCGGAGAAACAGTATTAAGTAAAGGAGGTAAATTCAATTCTAAAACATTAAGTTCTATTGATTACCAAAATGTAAATCCTTTAGGATGGACAGGTGAGAAAGAAACAGATGAATTGATAAACCTTCTTTTGCATAATTTTAATATTAAATTCAACGAAGAGTTAGGTAGATACAAAAGAGAAAAATTCAATTTAAGTATTGGTGATGAATTACCTGCAGGTGTATTAAAACTTGCTAAAGTTTATCTTGCCAGCAAACGTAAGTTGAAAGTGGGTGATAAAATGGCCGGTCGCCACGGTAATAAGGGTATTGTAGCCAGAATAACACGTGCTGAAGACATGCCGTTTTTAGAAAATGGAGAACCTGTTGATGTGGTATTAAATCCATTAGGTGTACCTTCTCGTATGAACTTAGGACAGATATATGAAACAATCTTAGGTTGGGCAGGTGAGAAATTAGGTGTTAAGTTTGCAACACCTATATTTGACGGTGCATCAGTTGAAGAAATTGATGGTTTGATTAAAAAGGCAGGACTTCCTGATTTTGGACACACATATCTTTATAATGGAGAAACCGGAGATAGATTTGACCAAAAAGCTACTGTAGGTATTATCTATATGATAAAACTACACCACATGGTTGATGATAAAATGCACGCTCGTTCTATAGGCCCGTACAGTTTAATTACACAACAACCATTAGGCGGTAAAGCACAATTTGGTGGTCAAAGATTTGGTGAGATGGAGGTTTGGGCATTAGAGGCTTATGGAGCATCTAATATCTTACAAGAACTATTAACTCTTAAATCAGATGATATCATGGGTCGTGCAAAAACGTATGAAGCTATTGTAAAAGGTGATAACGTACCAAAACCGGGTATCCCAGAATCATTCAACGTATTGGTAAATGAGTTGAGAGGTTTAGGCTTGGAATTGAAATTTGAGTAGTAGAAATATAAGTAATTTTGTATTATTAAGTAATGATTTCAAATTGTCAATACTAATTTAGTTCCTGTAAAGGATAAACAATTAAGACTTGATACTTTTAAAAATATGGCAATAAAAAAAGATAACCGTCCACGGGCGGGATTTGGTAAAATTACCATCAGTTTAGCTTCACCAGATGTGATTCTTGACCGTTCTTACGGTGAAGTGCTAAAGCCTGAAACCATAAATTATCGTACCTACAAGCCGGAACGTGATGGTTTGTTCTGCGAAAAAATATTCGGTCCGGTAAAGGATTACGAATGTTATTGCGGAAAATACAAACGTATTAGGTATAAAGGTATTGTTTGCGATCGTTGCGGTGTTGAGGTTACAGAGAAAAAAGTACGTCGTGAGCGTTTAGGGCATATCAAATTGGTTGTTCCTATTGTTCATATTTGGTATTTCAAAAGTCTTCCCAATAAAATTGGGTACTTACTTGGTGTAAGTTCTAAAAAAATGGAAAGCATTGTGTACTACGAGCGTTATGTTGTAGTGCAAGCAGGTGAAGCGGAAGATATAGTACGCCAGAAAATAAACTTAAAAGAGTCGGAAGAAACACATCAGCAATTATTGACTGAAGATGAATATTTGGAAATATTAGATGCTTTACCAAAAGAAAATCAATTATTACCGGATGAAGACCCGAATAAGTTTGTGGCTAAAATGGGTGCTGATGCAGTACACATGTTATTGAGCCGCATAGATTTAGATAAATTATCTTACGACCTTCGTAACTCTGCCGCAAACGAAACATCGCAACAACGTAAGCAAGAGGCATTAAAAAGATTGAGTGTTGTTGAAGCATTTAGAGATGCCAATACACGTATAGAAAATAGATTGGAATGGATGGTAATGCAATATATACCGGTTATTCCACCTGAATTACGCCCGCTTGTTCCTTTGGATGGTGGTAGATTTGCTTCTTCCGATTTAAATGATTTATATCGTAGGGTTATTATTCGTAATAATCGTTTGAAACGTTTGATAGAAATTAAAGCTCCTGAAGTAATCTTACGTAATGAAAAACGTATGTTGCAAGAAGCTGTAGATTCTTTATTTGACAATAGTCGTAAGTCGAATGCAGTAAAAGCAGAAGGTGGTCGTCCATTAAAATCATTATCTGATGTACTTAAAGGTAAACAAGGTCGTTTCCGTCAAAACCTTTTAGGAAAACGGGTTGATTATTCCGGTCGTTCGGTTATTGTGGTAGGGCCTGAAAT
>CAIWXG010000486.1 GCA_903916555.1 uncultured Bacteroidota bacterium | reverse complement strand
GCTATTGCAAATTTATATGCCATACTTCCTTGTTGTAGAATGGTTGCAAATGCGTAAGTATAACCACGTAAATTAGCAGCATAATCCCATGCACCATTGTTCATTAAGCACCAATTTAAAAATTGTGTACGGGGCGAATTAGAATAGACATTATTGTCAAAAATATCTCCTAATGACATTTTCCCAATCGAAAATTTGATAAAATTATTATATTTGTTTCCACCTAGCTCATTAATACCTTCATCTACAAATGAAGTTTCACGATTACCAATAGCAAATGTTTGTGTAAAAAGTCCTCTAGCCAAATAAAGGGTAGGTGTAACGTCTCCTATTCTAAATGATTCACCATTACATGATGCGGCTAAACCATAAGCACCACTAAGACCACTACCGCCTGCAATTTCAGGATTTATGTATATTTCTGCACCTTTCCATAACTTTAAACCAAAATAGATAGTGCCGGTTATCGAGTTCTCTTTATCTTCTGCGGTTTTTAAACTATTTACACCGCTATATTTAGCACTAAAAACCGGTTGATATTGATAAATATAAGTAGATTGAAAATGTAAGTTATAGTTTTTTAATTCTTCATTTTTTTTACTGCTGTCCAGTAAGTTGATACTTGTTTGTGCTATTGATGAATTTGCAATAAATACAAACAAATATGATAAAAATAAAATATTTATATTTGAAATTTTCACGAATTATTTTTTGTGCGGTAAAGATAGTTTTAGAAATTGTATATAGTTTTTGTATAACAGAATTAATTTAAAAATAAAAATGCAATTATTTAATATATAAATAATTGCATTCTTATTTTATATACCTAAGAATTACTTAATTAGATGGAAATGCCTGAAAATATCCAAGCCATTCGCATAAACCATTAAAATTAATAAAATAACAAGACCAATAGATGTTGTCCATTCCATTACCTTTTCACTCACTTTTTTACCTGTAAGCATTTCAAAAAGTAAGAATATTACATAACCGCCGTCAAGACCGGGAATAGGTAATAAGTTCATAAATGCAAGCATTATAGATAAAAATGCAGTAAACAGAAAGAAACCTTGTATATTAAAATCAGCAGCATAACCTTTTGCAATAGACCCAAAACCGCCTAAGCTTTCACTTACTTTTACCTCTTTACCAAAAAGTTTAAATTGTGCCAAATAAGATAGAAATTGGTCGTAAGTAAACGAAAAACCTTTACCTATTGCTTGTATCGGATTAAATTTTTCTGTTTTTAATTCCGGAGAAAAATGCGTAAAGCCTAATATAGAGTCTTTAGGTATCACTACATTTATAGAATCAAGTACATTATTTCTATAGAAACAAATGCTCATTGGTGTGCCGAAAAGTGCTCTTTTTATACTGTCGAATTGTATAAATAGAACAGTAGATTTCCCATTTACAGATACGATACTGTCTCCTTTTTGTAAATGTGCTTTTTGTGCAATAGAATTTGGTATTACGCTATCTACAATTGTAGGTATTCGTGGTTGAATAATAGCTCTGTTTCCTGCTTTACGAGCACTTATAATATTTGCTATAGTACCTTTGGGTATATATATTAATGTGTCTTTACCGTGGCGGGTTATAGAAATGGTACCACTGTCTTTATGGAAAATAATATTATATACAATTTCATTAAATCTTGTTATGGGTTTATTGTCAACTGCAGTAATAAAATCGCCTTCTAATAAGCCCATACTTCTACCTACACTATCAACTGTAATACCATACTTAGCATTCGCATTTGGCAAATATTTGTCTCCATAAATACCAAAATTAAACATGTAAATAATTACTGCTACTAAAACGTTCATAATAATACCGCCAAGCATAATAAACAAACGCTGATAGGGTTTTTTGGAACGATATTCCCAAGGCTGTGGTGGTAAAGCCATTTGTTCTTTATCCATACTTTCGTCAACCATACCCGCAATTTTTACATACCCGCCTAATGGAAACCAGCCAATACCATATTCGGTATCACCCACTTTTTTCTTGAAAAGTGCAAAATTCAACAATCCTGAAAAAGGGAAAAGAAAATCGAAAAATAAATAAAATTTTTCTACTCTTGTTTTAAATAAACGAGCAAAGAAAAAATGTCCAAATTCGTGTAACGCAACCAACAGGGATAATCCTGCTAATAATTGCAGAACCTGAGAAACTCCATTTGACATTAATAGAATAGTAAGTAAGTGCATATTTTTTTTGAATCTTAGTAAGAAATGGTTGTTGAAATTTTTGTATTATTATTAGTAGGATGATAATTGACTTTTTTTAAGAAACTCATTGGTGTAAGCCCTTGCTACCTGGTCTGTTTGTATATAATCATCTAAAGTTGGGTGTTCAATATAAGGTACGACATTAATTGTTTTCTCTATCATTTCACTCATTTCCAGAAACCCCACTTTATTGTGTAAGAAGGCATTTACAACAATTTCATTTGCTGCGTTTAAAACACAAGGGCTGTTTCCGCCCTTATATAGCGCTTCTTTAGCTATTGCCAAATTACGAAACGTTTTATAATCGGCAAATTCAAATGTTAATTTAGGATAATCTTTAAAGTCTAATCTCTTATAATTATTTTGTAATCTGTGCGGGAAAGCCATAGCATATTGTATGGGTAATTTCATATCGGGTATGCCCATTTGCGATTTCACGGAGCCATCTTTAAACTGAACCATTGAATGCACAATAGATTGTGCATGTATAATTACATCTATTTGTTCGTTATCCAGTCCAAATAGCCATTTTGCCTCAATCATTTCCAGTCCTTTGTTCATTAATGAGGCGCTATCAATAGATATTTTAGCACCCATATTCCAATTAGGGTGTTGTAGAGCATGTGAAGCTTTTACATTTTGCAAATAATTAGGTTTGCGACCTAAAAACGGCCCACCGGAAGCAGTAAGTATTATTTTTTCTACTTTATTTAATTCTTCACCTAAAAGGCATTGAAAAATGGCTGAATGTTCGCTATCAACCGGAATTATTTGTGCTCTTTTTTCAAAAGCAAGCTGCATTACCAGCTCGCCGGCAACCACAAGTGTCTCTTTATTAGCTAAAGCAATTCTCTTGCCGGCTGTTATAGCTGCTAATACAGAGTTTAAGCCTGCAAAACCTGTTATTGCACAAATAACAGTATCAATAGTATCCCAAGTAACAATTTCATCTAATGCTTTATTGCCTGCAAACACTTTAATGGGCAACATAAGTAGTGCATCTTTTACTTCTTTATATTTAGTTTCATCGGCAATTACAACAGCGTTAGGTTTAAATAGTTTAGCTTGTTCTATCAATAATTTAGAATTACTATTAGCACTTAATACTTCTACTTCAAACAATTGAGGATTATTGGCTATAACTTCTAATGATTGTGTACCAATAGAACCGGTAGAACCTAATATTGCAATACGATTCATCAAATTAATTTTTTTTCTTAATAGTATAGAATTTGCAAAGGTATCAAAAATAAGCTCCTTAATGCATTTTACATATTAAAGAGAATAAAAACCATATTAATTTTAACAATAAATATAAATTCCTCTTTTGCTTACTTATCTATTATTACAGTGCCCAATTTATAGGTGTTTGTCCGGATTCTAAAAGTAGTGTATTGGTTTTACTAAAATGTTTGCAGCCTATAAAACCATTATATGCTGATAAAGGAGAAGGATGTGCTGCTTTTAATAGATAATGTTTTGTTTTATCAATTAAAGATTCTTTGTTTTGTGCAAATTTGCCCCAAAGTAAAAAAACTACTTTATTTTTATTAGCAGATATATGGCTAATTACTGCATCGGTAAATAGATGCCAACCGCATTGGCTGTGCGACATTGGTTTATTTTCCTCAACTGTTAGTGATGCATTAAGCAATAATACACCTTGTTTTGCCCATTTTTCTAAATTACCTGTTTTAGGTATTTCTATCTCTAAGTCGTTTTTTAATTCTTTAAAAATATTTACTAATGATGGTGGCGGCGGAATATTATCTGGAACAGAAAAACATAAGCCATGTGCCTGCCCGAAATTATGGTAAGGGTCTTGCCCTATAATAACGACTTTTACATTCGGAAAACTTGTTTGTTCAAATGCATTAAAAATTAATTTGCCCGGTGGATAAATTGTTTTTCCTGCTATTTTTTCGGCTTTAAGAAATTGAACAATAGCATTAAAATAAGGTTTCTCAAATTCTTGCTTTAGTTCTAATTTCCAGGAAGCCTCAATTGTTACATCCATAGTTTGTTTATTTTACTTCAACACTCATAATTTTCTCACCTGCAATAAAGCCTTCTAATGTATCACCGGGGTTTACGGGACCTACACCTGCCGGAGTACCTGTGTATATTAAATCGCCTATATTTAACGTAAAAAACATTGAGATATATTCAACAATAGAGTCTATTGAAAATATCATATCTTTAGTATGCCCTGTTTGTACAAGTTTATCGTTTAGTTTTAGTTCAAAAGTAAGATTATTAACATCTATATTTTCGTGTATTGGTAAGAATGTACCTATGGCAGCAGAGCCGTCAAAAGCTTTTGCTATTTCCCAAGGGAGACCCTTCTTCTGCTGTTCTCTTTGTAAATCTCTTGCTGTAAAATCGATACCTAAAGATAAATATTCATAGTATTTTTTAGCAAATTTTTTTTTAATATATTTACCATTTTTGGTAATTTTTATAACTAATTCGCACTCATATTGTAGGTCTGTAGTAAATTCCGGATAATAGAGCGGTTTATCTGGTAGAAGGAGTGCATTTTTGGGCTTCATAAAAATAACCGGTACCGTTGGCAGGTCGTTTTTAAGTTCTTTGGCATGATCTGCGTAATTTCGCCCAATACAAATAATTTTCATAAAATTTCAAATTTAATATGAGTCGTGTAAAATTAATTTTTCCTGATGAAAAACCACTATTTACAACAAAAATTTCTATAAGAATAGGTGATATTAATTATGGCGGGCATACAGGTAATGATGCCATACTAAGTATTATACATGAAGCAAGAATGCAAATGCTTGCTGCTAACGGATTTACAGAATTAAATGCAGGTGGAAACAGTTTAATAATGGCAGATGTTATGATTGCCTATAAAGGAGAATCTTTTTATGGAGAAATTCTAAATGTTGACATTTTTGCTAATGATATTAATCCAAAATCATTTAGTTTAATGTATAGAATTACTACACATAGAGCAGATACGATTATAGAAGTAGCTCATGCAAAAACAGGTTTAGTTTGTTTTAATTATACTATTAGGAAAATTGTACTTATGACAGATACACTAAATGATTTTTTAAGTAGAACTAAATGAGAATAAATATCTCTTGCTTATTTAAAAAATAGCTTTAAATGTTTGTATTGTTTTTTAATAATATATTGCATGGTCTGTATGTTCTATCGGCACTAATTATCAGGTTATAATATTTTGTTTAAATAATATAAAAAAAGTTTTAAAATTACACTTTTTAAAAAAATAAATCTTATTTTTGCATTTATATTGGAATTAAAATATATTATGACATACTTGAATGCAAAATTTTGCATAATTAAAGTGTTAGTTTGTTCTACACTGTTATTATTGTCTGCTTCGTGTTTTTCTCAAATAAGTGTTATTTCTACAATTGCCGGTAATCATACAATTGGATATACAGGTGACGGATTTTCTGCTCTTTCGGCAACAATGCATAATCCGGCAGATATAACTTTCGATATTACCGGGAATTTTTATATTGTAGATTATAGTAATAATGTGGTTAGGAAGGTAAATAATGCAGGTATCATTTCTACTTTTGCCGGCACTGGCACTGTTGGTTATAGTGGGGATAGTGGCCCGGCAACAAACGCACAATTTAATACACCGGCAGGTATTTGTTCTGATTCTTATGGAAATATCTACATATCTGATTTTGATAATAATGTAGTTCGGAAAGTAAATAATTCAGGTACAATAAGCACATTTGCAGGTGGTGGTACTGGTACTACTTTAAGCGGCTTCGCAACATCAGTTGCTTTATCTCACCCAAGAGGCTTAGCTACAGACCGATATGGAAATATCTATATAGCAGTACAAGGATATAATAAAATATGTAAAGTAAATACTTCAGGTATAATAAGCACAATTGCCGGTACAGGTGGCGGCACGTATGGTGGTGATGGTGCACAAGCTACTGCAGCACAATTAAATTATCCTAATGGAATTGCAATAGATTCAACAGGAAATATATACATAGGAGACTCCTATAATAATAGGGTTAGGAAAATAAATACATCCGGAATAATAAGTACTGTTGCCGGTAACGGTACAGGTACTTTTGCCGGAGATGGCACTGCAGCAACGAATGCTTCTTTGTGGCTACCATACAGTGTTGCCGTAAATAATGCAGGCGAAATATATATTAGTGATTGGCAAAACAGTGTAGTAAGAAAAGTTAATGCATCGGGTATCATATCTTCTTTTGCAGGCAATAATGTTGCCGGTTATTCAGGAGACGGTGGTGCTGCAAGTGCTGCAAAAATATATTTACCCTCCGGTATTTTATTTGATTCTGTGGGTAATCTTATTTTCGGTGATTATGGTAATAATGTTATCCGAAAAGTTAATACAAACCATTCGCCTTATTTTGTTAATGGCACATTGCAAACCATAAATGTTTGTCGTAATACAAGTTCTTATTCTATAAATTCATTTTTATCTATAAGCGACAGGGATTTAAGTCAAACTGAAATTTGGGCTATAAGTTCCTTCCCTGTACATGGCTCATTAGGTGGTTTTACCTATACAGGAAGCTCTACCGGAGGAACAATTTCTCCAAGTGGTATCAGCTATTCTCCTACTACAGGTTATTACGGTAGAGACTCATTTATAGTTCAGGTTTCTGACGGATTTGATGTTGGCATTACAAAAATAATCGTAAATGTTGATACCCTGCCCAATGCAGGCGCCATCAGTTGTGCGTCATCGGTATGCGTTGCTGCAAGTATAAGTATATCAGATGCAACAGCAAATGGTATTGGTGTATGGAGCAGTAACTCATTCGGTTCAATAGCAATAACAGGTAGCACAACCGGTATATTAACCAGCAATAGTGTAGGTATAGATACTATTAGATATACAATAACCAATAGTTGTTCTACTGCGGTTGCAATTCGTATTGTAACCGTAAATGCAATACCCAATTCAGGGGTCATATCAGGACCGGCAAATGTTTGTGTAAGTGCAAGTATTTCATTAACCGATGCCGCTACCGGTGGCACATGGAGTGTTACGAATTCTATAGTTTCAATCAGTGGAGGAATAGTAACGGGTGTTTCTTTAGGCGTAGATACTGTAAAATATACTGTTAGCAATACTTGCGGTATCAGCGTTGCTACTTATGTTATTTCTACTAATCCGTTGCCCAATGCAAGCACTATTTCCGGTGCTAGCACAATTTGTGTTGGTTCTACAATTACATTAACAGATACTGCATCGGCAGGCGTTTGGCATAGTAGTAATACTTCGGGTAGTGTTTCAAGTGGCTTGGTATATGCTATGTATTCTGGCATTGATACGATTACCTATTCGGTAACAAATGCATGTAGTACTGCCGTTGCAACAAAGATAGTTACCATGTATCCGGTAAGTGCAGGTGTTATTACAGGGGCTTCCAGGGTTTGTATCGGTTCATTTATTACTTTATCAGATACAATTACAGGTGGTATTTGGAGTAGAAGTAATACAACTGCAAATATTTCTTCCGGTATTGTTACCGGTTTTTCAGCAGGTGTTGATACCTTTACTTATATACTTATAAATACTTGCGGTACGTTTACTACAACTAAAGTAATTACAGTAACACCTACACCAAGCGTATCTGTTATTACGGGTGGCATTGCAGTCTGTGTTGGTTCATCCATTACATTATCTGATTCTACTTCAGGGGGCTTTTGGAGTGCAACCAATTCATTTGCATCCGTTTCAGGTGGTGTAGTTAATGGTATTGCCGTAGGTACCGATACTGTTATTTATTCTGTTACCAATGCTTGTGGTACTGTTAGTGCAACTAAAGTAATTAATATCAATACGATTGCACCGGGTACCATTATAGGTGCTTCCGGTTTATGTGTGGGTACAACTATTTCATTATCAGATACCAGTGGCACAGTGGGTGGTGTTTGGACCGCAATAAACTCAAATGCAAATATTACATTGGGTGTAGTTACAGGTGTAATTGCGGGTAGAGATACAATTTATTATACGGTATCTAATGCCTGTGGCATTGTTTCTGCCAATAAAATAATAACAATAAATCCATTACCTGTTTCCGGTGTTATCAATGGTGTATCAAATGTATGTGTTGGTTCAACAATTGTATTAACCGATACATCAGCGGGTGGCGTATGGACCATAACCAATAGCCATGCTACTGTTTCGGGTGGGGTAGTGCATGGGGTAAGTGCGGGTATAGATACTGTAAAGTATGCTGTTACAAATAGTTGTGGTACTAATGTAGCTACACATATTATTACTGTAAATCCATTTACTGCAGGTATTATTACCGGTGCTTCGATAGTTTGTACCGGTTCTCCTATTATTTTATCAGATACAATAAATTCAGGTATCTGGAATACCTCAAATGCACATGCTTCTATAACAAGCGGTGGTGTTGTATTTGGCAATACTGCCGGTATAGATACCATTACCTATTCAGTTACAAACATGTGTGGCACAGCAACTACTTCATATATTGTTACGGTACATTTACCACCTTCGGCAGGCGTTATCATGGGTTCGTCTTTTGTATGTGTTACAAGTACTACTTCATTATCTGATTTAGGCGGTGATGTTGGTGGTATTTGGAGTTGTTCTAATAGCAATGCTTCTGTATTATCGGGTGTGGTTTCCGGATTAATAAGTGGTATTGATACCATTTATTATTCAATTACTAATGTTTGTGGTACTGCTATCGCAACAAAGGTATTAACAGTTAATCCATTTGCTGCAGGTACAATAAACGGTTTGTCCGGTTTATGTATAGGTGATGTTATTACACTAACTGACACAGTAAGCGGTGGTATTTGGAGTGCAACAAACAGCAATGTAAATATTGCTGCCGGTTTAATTACTGCAATGTATCAAGGATTAGATACAATAAATTATACTGTAACAAACTCTTGTGGCACATTCACTGCTACCAAAATACTAACAATTAATCCATTACCTAATGCAGGCACACTTTCCGGTTCTTCTACTGTTTGTTCCGGTTTGTCAATCATTTTATTAGATATTGGTGGGGCTTCCGGTGGTGTTTGGTCAGTTACTAATACGAAAGCAACTGTTAGCGGTGGTGTGGTTATTGGTATTGCTCCTGGTATAGATACAATAAAATATACATATACTAATTTCTGTGGCATAGATGTAGCAACAAAAGTTATTACTGTTAATTTGTTTAGTGCAGGTACAATAATAGGTGATTCTTCTGTATGCGTTGGTTCTACTATCTCTTTGATAGATACAACATCTGCAAGTGGGGGAATTTGGCTGTCTATTAATAGCCATGCTGAGGTAAGTGGTGGTATTGTAACAGGTATATATGCCGGTATTGATACCATAAGTTATTCTGTAACAAATGCTTGCGGTACTATATCTACAACAAAAACAATAACTGTAAATGCTTTACCCAATTCAGGAGTAATATTAGGGGCTACCCATGTATGTATGGGTGCAACAATAACACTTTCTGATATTGCGACAAGTGGTATTTGGAGTGCAAGTAATGCGAATGCAACTGTTAGTTTAGGTGTAGTGTCGGGTATTTCTTCGGGTACTGATACTATTAGCTATACGGTAACTACTTTATGTGGTACAACGTTTTCCACTTTAGTAGTTCATATAGATACATTGCCGCTTACCGGCTTTATTATTGGGCCGGATAGTGTTTGTCAGGGTGTTATTGAAAATTATAGAGATACATTAGTTGCCGGTACTTGGAGTTTAAGCAATGGATATGCATTTATATCAGGTACAGGGAATTTAACAGGTATTTCAAGCGGAATTGATACGGTTATTTATACTGTAAATACAGGCTTTTGTATCGCCTCTATTTATAAACCTGTTGTAGTAGTACCCATACTTGCACCGGATACTATTAGCGGGGCACTAATTGCTTGTACTGGTTTGCAAGATACATTAATAGGTACTCCTATTGGTGGTATTTGGACTTTAAGCAATGCACATGCCCTAAATATAGGTAGCATTATTACGGGCGTTTCTGCCGGTATAGATACGGTTACTTATTCCTTTTCTAACAGGTGCAATACGGTAACTACTTCACGCATCATTACAGTAAATACAACACCTGCACTTAGCAGTTTATTAAGTCCACCTTCAATTTGTTCGGGAAGTTTGTTCAGCTATATACCTACAAGCACGGTATCGGGTACTACAATAACTTGGAGTAGAGCATCGGTAACAGGAATAGGTAATCCGGCAAGTCATGGTATGGATAATCCTAACGAAATTTTAGTAAATAATACTGTAAACCCAATTAATGTAATATATGTAGATACTTTAAAAGCAGCCGGTTGCGTAAATATTCAATTGGTAACAGAAATTGTAAACCCTATACCTAAATTAAGCACAACACTTACTCCCGGATTTGTATGCGATAGCATTCTTTTTAGCTATCCTGCAGCAAGTGCTACTGTTGGGGCAATTATAACTTGGAGTCGTGATACAGTTTCGGGCATATTAAATGATGCAGCTTCCGGAATAGGAAATCCCAATGAATATTTAAAAGATACAACATTAAATCCCGTTACTGTAATATATGTAGATACAATTGCTGCCAATGGTTGCACGAACATACAGATTGTTACAATAACTGTAAATCCGAAACCTACTTTAACTAGCGATATGAATCCACCGGCAATATGTAGTGGAGATATATTTATGTATTCTTCAACCTCTAATTTACCCGGCACCCAATTTTCGTGGAGCAGACCAGCTGTATATGGAATAAGTAATGTAGCTGCATCAGGCATAGGTAATCCTACTGAAACTTTAGTTGATACTACTGTTTCTCAATATATTGTAACATATATTGATACATTGAAAGCCTTTGGATGTATCGTAACACAACAAATTCTTGTTACTGTAAATCCAACCCCTGCAAAGCCTGTTTTTGGTGCAATAAAAGATACATTATTATGTAGAAACACTATGTATCAGATTTTTTCTACCGACTCTGCTCCAAAAGTAGGTGTAGTAAATACTTGGACTACTATTAATGCAGATATTTGGTCAACATCTGCAAATGGGCAATCATGTATTATAAATTTCAATAAATCCGGGCAAGTAATCGTGATTGTTACAGCAGATGTACCGGGTTTTTCATGTACTACTTTAGATTCTACTAAAATAAATGTTAGTATTGATTCATCAGACAATGTAAATGTAAATTATTTCCAATATCATTTTATTTGTTCGCTAAATGACCAAGATTATTATCAATGGGGATATGATAAAAAGTCTGATTTAAGTTCTTATGAAATTACAGGCGAGGTTAGTCAAACTTATTTCAATCCTATACCCAATATTGCCGATAATTATTATTGGGTAAAAACATTACACAATGGTTGCATGCAAAAATCTTATTTTAATGCACCCAATATTGTAAAAAATATAGATAATAATTTTAGTGGTGTACTAAATATTTATCCCAATCCGGCAAGTAATGATGTAAATATTGAAATAACAAATAAGATAAATAGTATTAATGAAATTATTTTATATAACTTAGTAGGACAAAAAGTAATGAATACTACTTTTACAGGTAGCAAACTGAAATTAGACTTAAAAAATTTAAGTACAGGATGCTATTTAGTTGATTGCATACAAGATGGTATAAAGATTGCCGTTTCAAAAATAATTATTAATTAATATATACTATACATAAAAAATG
>CAIWXG010000485.1 GCA_903916555.1 uncultured Bacteroidota bacterium | reverse complement strand
GGAATTTACGAACCCTTATTAGGCGAATACCCTGACATAAAAGGCGACCAAGCATTATGGTGGGTTTTTAGCGATAACGGTTCTGCACATAGTGAAACAAATGCAAAACCTTTATATGTTGAAATACATGGTATGGCATTTGCCTACCGTAGAGGCACTTTAATTGATAATGTTATCTACTATGATTATAACATTATCAATAAATCACCTAATACTTATACTAATTTTCGTATAGCACAATGGGCAGATATGGATTTAGGTTACTATCTTGACGACTATATTGGTTTTGACTCCATACATAGAATGGGTTTTAATTATAATGGCACAAATGATGATGGCTTGACAGGTGGTCTTCCACCTAATTCGTATGCTGCACACATGCCCATAGCAGGCGTTACCATGATTGTAATGCCGAGAGATAGTATATCAAGAATAGTACCTGCCGGTAGTTTTACATATTATAATAATGATACCACGCATCAAATAGGAAATCCAACAATTGACACACAGTACAATAATTATATGCGTTCTAAACTAAAAAATGGGCAGCACTTTACTAAAGATTTTGCCGGTAGCGGTGTACCAAGCAATGGCTATGGCACAGGCCCAAATACAAATTATGTTTTTGACGGCAAAATAGGCGATACTTCTGAATGGACTGAATGTAATTGTAATGATACATTGGGAGACAGACGTTTTATTATAGCTTCTAATGATTTTACCTTCCATGCAGGTGAAATGCAACATATTGTAATGGCATTGGTAACTACAAATTTAGATACTAATAATGGTTGCTCTGCATTAGTAAATTTTGATAGTATCTACACGGTTGCAGACACAGCTTGGGCTACTTATTTTAATCCATTACCTCCATTACCATCACAAATTCAAAAAGTAGAAACGAATGAAACTATTTCTATTTATCCAAATCCTGCACATAATTATATTTATATTATTGACAAAAACAAAAACCTATCAGAACACATGTATTGTGTTTACAATACTATAGGACAAAAGATGAATGTTGAAAGTAGCCAAAATCTAAATACAGTAGAAATTAAAATAGAAAATTTGCCTAATGGAATTTATTATTTATTATATAACAATGGTATTGAACATAAAAACACCGGATTTATAAAAAATAATTGAACTAAATAAATAGTATTAGGCTTTTTATTTAGTTTTGATAATAAATTGAACACAAAATATGATAAAAGTAAAGTTGGTATTCTATTTTTTACTTTTACTAATTAGCAATATTGGTTTTTCTCAAATATTAATTCCAGATGTTCAATGGCAAAAATTGTATGGTGGTAGTAATTGGGATTATATAAATACAATGTTACAAACTACTGATTCCGGTTTTATTCTCGCATGTTCAACAGCATCGAATAATGGAGATATAAAAAACAACAATGGGCAGATAGACATTTGGATTATAAAGACGGATAAAACAGGTACTATTGAATGGCAAAAAACAATAGGTGGTACTAAAACAGACAGGGTTGTAAGAATAACAGAAGGTATAAATGACGAGTATATATTAACAGGTCTCACATATTCTACTGATGCAAACCTAAACCCGAACCATAGAAAAGGAGGCAATGCTTGGATTGTAAAATTAGATAATATAGGTAACATAAAATGGCAAAAGGTATTAGGAGGTTCTAAGTATGATTATGGAAATGATATTATTGCTACTCCAGATAATGGGTACTTAATGGTTGGTGGCAGCAATTCAAGAGATGGCGACCTACCCCACAATGCAGGCGACTATGATGTATGGATAGTAAAAATGGATGCCGAAGGAACTATATTATGGAATAAAACCTATGGTGGTTCTAAATTTGAAGCTGCTTATAGTGTTACAAATTGTATTGACGGTGGCTATATCGTTTCTTGCGGTACCTATTCTAATGATGGGCAAGTAATCGGTAATCATGGTGATGAGGATATTTGGCTTCTTAAAATTGATAATTCAGGCAATCTAAAATGGCAGAAAACGTATGGAGGTACAAAAAATGAAAAGCCGGGTTCCATACAGCAAACTGCGGATAAGGGTTTTATATTATGTGGACAAACCTTTTCGGCAGATGGCGATATTACTCTTAATAACGGAGAAGGCGACTTTTGGGTTTTGAAATTAAATGAAAAAGGAGCTATAGAGTGGCAAAAATCTTATGGCGGTACTAACTTTGACCTTGCAAGAACTGTACAAATTGTAAATGATACCAATTATATAGTAGCAGGTATTACCAACTCTAATAATGGTGATGTAAAAACAAACAATGGTAATACAGATTGTTGGGTTATAAAACTAAATAGTGTAGGTAATTTATTATGGCAAAAAACGATTGGAGGCAGTGGTATGGATACTGCAAACTATATTATGAATACTCTTGACGGTGGTTATGCAATTTCAGGTAGTACAACATCCGACTCCGGAGGATATTTTTCTAATCATGGCGGAACAGATTGCTGGCTTATAAAATTAGCATCTGATAAATTACCACTAAATGAAATTATGGCAGAGGTAGTTACAAATGAAAATATAAAAGTATTCCCTAACTACACAAGTGGTTTAGTAAATATAAATTTGCCAAAAGGTTTAGAAAATATTCAATTTATTCTTTTAGATATTAAAGGTAGAAGAATCCATTTTCGCACAGAAAGTAGTGTACCAAATTATAAAATCTATTTTGAAAACAATACAGCCCCCGGAATATATCAACTAAATATCTATTACAATAAACTGCTTAGTACTTACAAAATAATTTATAAACCATAGACACAAATCATTCACTTTATACATTACAATATATTGCATTTTATACCCAATAAAAAATTGACACCCGGCATAGGTCTTTGTGCAACAATTTCATAATGTTCATTCCAAATGTTGTTGCATTGAGATGTGAATAGTATAGTATGATGTATAAAATAGGTAGAATACATTATTTGTATATTCCCTGTTTGATAGGGTAATAAATAATAAGAATCGTCTGCAGTAATAAACCGGTATCCGGTATAAGTATGGTTATAATTAAAATAAAATTTCTTTATAGTCAATCCGGCATTTATATGCCCTGCATATCGAGGGGTGTAAGGTATTTGCTTATCAATACTGCCATCATTAGGTAAATTACTTTTTACAGTAGTCGCTAAAATATAAGATGTGTTTAGTCCTAAATGAAATTTACAAGTACCTAATTCAAATTCAATTTTATTTTCTGTTTCTATACCCTTACTTTGTACTTCAGCTATATTATGTGGTGTCCAAATAACTCCGCCAAGCCATACTATCCAGTCATTAATATTTCTATTAAACAAGGAAACATCATGAAAAAATT
>CAIWXG010000484.1 GCA_903916555.1 uncultured Bacteroidota bacterium | reverse complement strand
TGAATGAAGAATACGTAAATAAAGATAGCCTTGATAAAATAAGAAAGTTTGTATTGCAAAGTAATGTAGTACGAGAGGTAACTTGGTCTAATATGGTTGTTAACCAAATGAACAACAATTTTGGGAAAATAGGTATTATTTTAGGTGCCATTTCTATAATATTATTAATTGTAGTTATTTTTCTAATAGACAATACCGTAAGATTAGCTATGTTTAGCAATCGTTTTTTAATAAAAACAATGCAAATGGTAGGTGCTACCCGCTCCTTCATTACTCGCCCATTTGATATACGTGCATTATTAAACGGCTTTATAAGTGGTTTAGTTGCTGTTGTAGCTCTTTGGTTGGTTATTTCGTTCGCCACTTCACAATTACCCGAATTGAGCTTATTAAGTGAGCCCGGTTGGGTTTTCTTTTTAATGATTGTAATGATACTTTTGGGAATACTTATTTCAATGTTTAGTACTCATAGGTCTGTAATAAAATATTTAAAAATGCATATTGACGATTTGTATTAAATGCATATAATAATTTAACAATAATAAATTAATCTTTTTTTCTTAATATTGCAATTATGTCAACTAAAGTTAGTGCACAAACAACAACAAAAGATACTCTTGCTAAAGACACTACATCGCAAGTAAATATGGCTAAACCAAGCGTAAAGCCAACAATAAAGTTAAACCTAAAAGCGAATAGCCCAAGTAAGAAAATGACTTTATTGTTTGATAAAGAAAATTATATTTTAATGGCAACCGGGGTTGCACTTATATTTATAGGCTTTTTGCTTATGAGTGGTGGTAAAAGCCCTAATCCACATGAGTTTAATTATGCCGAAATATATAGTTTTCGCCGCATTACTTTAGCACCAATTGTTATACTAATTGGTTTTGGTGTAGAAATTTTTGCTATAATGAAGAAACCAAAAGACAGCGAAGTAATTGAATAATTTATTAAAATATTACAAAAAAAGAAGTAATACTTAATGGTATTGCTTCTTTTTTTATTAATATATACTATTCTATATTAATGCTTAATATCAGATTTTATATTTAAATTTGATAAAAATTTATAGTAAATATTATGGCAAAATTAGTTATAATAAGAAAAAAAGCATGGACTGCAAGAGCAGCTAAATTTTTAGTATTTATAGATAATGAAAAAGTAGGCGGAGTTTACAATGATGCTACTTTTGAAATAGAAATACCTGCCGGTACTCATAAACTTAAATGCGAAACATGGTTGAAAAGCATGAGTTGCGAGGACTATGAATTTATGATAAATGAAAATGAAACAGTAACTGTTTTTGTAAAGCCATCTAATTTTAATTGGGCAATCATTGGTTTTTGTTTCCCTTTTATATTATTCAGACCTGCTATATTGCCTATATTAAATATTGAGACCAATCTATTCTTTTTACTTTATACCATCTTTGCAATCCTATTAATATTTATATTTAGAAAAAAATTAATTGAAATTAAAGATTTTGGTTTATCTGTATAATATTAAATAATTATTTTTATCTTCACAAAAAAAATAAGAACAATGATAACAAAGAAAACAAGCATAACGGAGTATGCATTAAAATGGGGTGCCATTATTGGTGTAATAAGTATTGCATTAAGTTTAATTTTATTTTTAACCAATCAAATGGAAAATAGGCTTTTGCCATGGCTTATTACAGCAATTACAATTGTAATCTATTATTTACAAGTAAAAAATTATAGGGATAAAGAACTAAATGGTTTTATGAATTTTAATTCAGCCTTTGGTTTATGTTTTCAAATGTCTATATTCAGTGGCATATTAAATATAATATATGCAATGTTGTTTAGGTATGTTATATCACCTAATACTTTTACAATATTAATGGACCACGAAAAGCAAAAGATGTATGAAAAAGGCTTGACAGAAGACCAAGTTGATACTGCTATGAAGTATGCTAATATGTTTCAAACGCCAATTGTTCTTCTTATAATGATGATAGTGGGAACTTTAATAATGGGTGCTATCATATCATTAATAGTTGCTGCTATATGCAAAAAAGAAAAAAGTTTGTTTGCTGAAGAATTTTTAGAAAAATGATATAATAACAAGATAAAAAATTGGAAAAAATTGATATTGAAAAATTTATAGAGTATTCAAAGACATTTCCGGTTTTAGATGTTCGCAGTCCGGGTGAATTTATTCATGCACATATTCCCAATGCTTATAATCTGCCTTTGTTTAGCGATGAAGAACGAAAAATTGTAGGTACTGCATACAAGCAAGAAAGCAGAGAAAAAGCCATTAAAATAGGTTTAGACTTCTTTGGTGTAAAGATGCGGAAAATGGTGGAAGAAGCCGAAGCCATTACAAACAAGCACAATAAAGATAATACAACAAATAAATGTATTTTAGTGCATTGTTGGCGTGGTGGTATGCGGAGTGCAGCCGTTGCTTGGTTACTTAATTTATATGGTTTTAAAGTTTATACATTAGCAGGTGGATACAAAAGTTTTAGAAACCGGGTATTAGAACAATTTGAATATAAATATACACTGAATATAATAGGTGGTTACACAGGTTCCGGGAAAACATATATACTTCATGAATTAGAGAAGAAAAAGGAAACAATACTAGATTTAGAAGGTATCGCAAAACATAAGGGTTCGGCTTTTGGTGGTTTTGAACAAATACAACCATCGCAAGAAATGTTTGAAAACGAATTGGCCATACAGTTACACGAAAAAAGCAATGCTATTAATGCCGGAAACGCTATTTGGGTAGAGGATGAAAGCCAAAGAATAGGGGCAATAAACATACCTGCAACATTTTGGAAAATAATGCGACAATCTCCCATTTACTTTATTGAAATTTCGTTTGAAAACAGGCTACTGCATATTGTTGCAGAGTATGGTAATAGAAAAAAGCAAGAACTCATAAATGCAATTATGAGAATACAAAAAAGATTGGGAAACTTGGAAACGAAAAATGCTATCAATTTCCTGCTTGAAAAAGATACTGTTTCATCGTTCAGGATATTATTAAGATATTATGACAAGCAATATGATAAAGGACTGCACAACAGGGGAAATATTAATGAGTTATTGCAAAAAATTACTTGCGAAAACGTTGATGCTAAAATAAATACGAAACTTCTACTTAAACATATTTTATATAAACAGGAAGAAAGCAATGGAAGACTATAAAGAATATAAACTTACTGAATATACTACAGGTGGCGGTTGTGGTTGTAAAATTGCACCATCGGTATTACACCAAATGCTACAAACAAATATTGTAGCACCTGAATACGAAAATTTGCTGGTAGGTAATAATAGTATGGACGATGCAGCAGCTTACGATTTAGGTAATGGCACAGCAATGATTGCAACTACCGATTTCTTTACGCCTATAGTAAATGATGCCTACGATTTTGGCAGAATAGCTGCTGCAAACGCCATAAGCGATGTTTATGCCATGGGAGGCACACCGGTGATGGCAATTGCAATTTTAAGCTGGCCACTAAAAACTTTACCCATTGCGGTAGGACAAAAAGTGCTTGAGGGTGCAAGAACTATCTGCAAAGAAGCAGGAATACCACTTGCCGGCGGACATAGTATAGATACTTCCGAACCTATATTCGGGCTTGCAGTAAATGGCACTTGCGATATTAAAAATCTAAAAAGAAATAATACCGCTAAAGCCGGAAACTTAATTTTCTTAACCAAACCGATAGGAGTAGGCATTATGTCTGCTGCACTAAAAAAGGGTGTTTTAAAAGAAGAACATTATGAACTATTCAAAACTCAATTAGTAAAATTAAATAGCATTGGTGAGCAATTAGGCAAAATAAATGGCGTAACAGCAATGACAGATGTTACCGGTTTTGGATTAGGAGGACACTTAATAGAAATGGCAGAAGGAAGTGGTTTGTCGGCAGAGTTAATCTTTTCTAATATTAAAATTATTGAAGGTATTGAAGAATATAGAGCACAAAAAATAGCCCCCGGAGCTACCAATAGAAACTGGAATGGTTACGGACATAAAATTAATATAGCTGATACTGTTGATACAAACATCATAAATAGCTTACTACCCGACCCCCAGACCAATGGAGGTTTATTAATTGCAGTAGATGAAGCACAAAAAGACATTGTAATTGAACTGTTTATAAAAAATGGCTTAGAAAATCATATTATGCCAATAGGTAGAATGATGGATAAATTAGAGAACGTTATTTATGTAAAATAATACTACATTCTATATAAACATTCTATAAAAATGAGTAAACAAGAATTACGCGTAGTTAATTATATTGCTAATGCACCGGAATTTGCAAAACCAATTCTTACACATTTAAGAAGCTTGATACACGAAGCATGCCCTGAAATAGAGGAAAGCTGGAAATGGAGCTTTCCTAATTTTATATATAAAGGTGCTATTATATGCCATTTTGCTGCTTTTAAAAAGCACTGTGCTTTTGGTTTTTGGAAGGCAACACTTATGAATGATGAAGATGCTATATTAACAACAAAAGACAGAGAATCTATGGGTAATTTAGGTAAAATAGAGAGCCTTAATGACCTACCCGATGATGCACAACTAATAAAATACATACAGGCTGCTGTAAAATTGAATGATGAAGGAATAAAAATGCCGCCCAAAAATAAAGTTAGCGATAAGCAAAAAAAGGAACTGATTGTACCCGAATTTTTAAGCAATGAATTACTAAAAAACGACATTGCAAATGAAATCTTTACCGGCTTTAGCTATTCTTGCAAAAAGGAATATATAGAATGGTTAACAGAAGCAAAAACAGAAGTAACTCGCAATAAAAGACTACAACAAGCCATAGAAATGATTGCCGAAGGCAAAGGAAGACATTGGAAATATGCTGTGAAATAATAGATGTGAAGGGATGTCATCTCTTTACAATAACAAACTCTATTACAGGAAATAGTTTTATTATATGGGCTAAACTACTAAAAACTATTAGATGGTGAAAACAGCGAATAAGGCGAATTTATAAATTTTGGCAGGTAATGTTACAAATTACTTCTTACAAATCTATCACTTTCATTTAGCTTTGTCAAGGTAAATGCCTTCAGAGAAGGAATTTATTCTCACTTCCGGATGCCCTATAGGAACATCCGGAAGAACGGGAACTTTCTGGTACAACTAATGAATTGGTGAAAGACAATTTTAATTGTGTGCATAGAGGTAAAATAGTAGCTAAAGGCAAGGGAGAGATTGATATGTATTTTGTAGGGTAGGTGCGAATAACAGGAACCTTCATTCACTGTCTATAGCTGCCGTCAATTGCGCCATTCACTGACATTATTCATTAATATTCCATACATTTACATAAAAATTCTTTTATGAAAACAAAATATTTTATCGTATTATTTTGCATTTTTAATTTGTTTTTTGGGCAATATGCAAAAGCACAAAACTGGGAATGGGCTAAGAGTGCTTCCGGCAGTAATAATAACGGTGGAAATGCCATAGCAGCAGATGCCGCCGGAAATTTATATGTAGCCGGTACTTTTACCAGCCCTGCCATTACATTTGGCTCTACCACCCTAAGCAACGACAGCAGCGGCACTGCTGATATTTTTTTAGTAAAATATAATGCCGCAGGTGTGGTGCAATGGGCAAAACGTGCCGGTGGCAAACAAAATGAATCAGTTAAATCCATAGCCACAGATTTAGCTGGTAATGTAATCATAGCAGGTACATACGATGATTCAATTATTACTTTTGGCACTACTACACTTGATGAACGCAGTCGTCTTTGTGTTTTTACAAATGGTATGTATTTAGTAAAATACGATACTCTTGGGAATATTTTATGGGCAAATGGAGTAGATTCAGTGCAAACGGATCATTGTTTTAGTATTGTTTCCTTTGAAGATTTGGGAGTAACTACAGATATACATAATAATATATACTTATCAATTTCCTATGATGCTGAATTTTTTTTTGGTTCTCATTATTATTATTCCGGCGGCGGCGGTTGTGCTAGTGGCTGTTCCGGAGGTGCAATATTAAAATATAATTCATTCGGAGATACATTATTAACAATTAATATTACAGGATATTTCGCTTCTATTTTTATTCATTCGGTTGCAGTAGATTCTCAATCAAATATTTTTTTTACCAGCAAAGCTGGTGATGATGGTTCTTTTAATATTCAATCTTCAACAAGAAGTCTTTTGGGTTACTTCAGTACTTCATATTTCGCTAATTTTTTAATAGTAAAATTAGATTCAATAGGAAGAGGAAAATGGTGTAACACTTTAGTAGTTAATGATGGGTCCCCTTGGATATTTACTTTAATTCCTTCAATTACAGTAACTTCTACAAATCAAATTTATGTTGCGGGCGTTTTTAATAATTCTTATGTAGTAATCGGTAATTATGATACTGCTTCTTCTTACTTTAGTGCAATTACAGATACGCTTAGAAACATAGATTCCGGTACTTATGACTTCTTTATAGCAAAATATGATTCATCGGGCAATTTTATATGGGCTAAGCGTGCCGGCGGCATAGGTGATGAAAAAGTTAACGGCATAAGCAAAGATGTTTTGGGTAATGTATATGTTACCGGTAGTTTTACAAGCCCGAGCATAGATTTTGATTCGGGTATTGTATTAACAAATTCGGGAGGCACTAATCTATTTATCATTAAATACACTGCGGACGGTAATGTAGTATGGGCAAAAAATGTAACGGGTACAGGAGGTAATTGGGCAAATGGTATAACTACAGATAACAGTAATGCCATATATGTAACCGGTGCATTTACCGGAGACAGCCTAAGCTGCGATACCAACCTGCTTATTAATTATAGTACAAGTTCGCAAGATATGTTTGTAGCAAAGCTGCAACAGCCGCCTGCGTCTATTCAACAATTAAGTGTCGGTGCAAAAAATCTATTGGTTTACCCTAATCCTACTAATGGACAAATAAGAGTTGCATTTGCAAATTGGGGTTATGAGCAAATAACCTTGTTTGACGCACTTGGCAGAGAAGTTTACCATACTGCTTTAACAGGTTTTGAAAAACAAGTTGAACTTAATATTAGTTTTCTTAAAGCTGGACTATATTACCTAAGAGCTACTAATAAAACAAGTACTGATAATTTTCAGATAGTAGTGAATTAGCAACGTTTTCCGCGCTACCACAAGGCTAAAGACTTCAGTTATATATAATATTAATTATTTAAAAATATTTTA
>CAIWXG010000483.1 GCA_903916555.1 uncultured Bacteroidota bacterium | reverse complement strand
ATGAAGCTGGAATCGCTAGTAATCGCGCATCAGCAATGGCGCGGTGAATACGTTCCCGGACCTTGTACACACCGCCCGTCAAGCCATGGAAGCCGGGTGTACCTAAAGTCGGTAACCGCAAGGAGCCGCCTAGGGTAAAACCGGTAACTGGGGCTAAGTCGTAACAAGGTAGCCGTACCGGAAGGTGCGGCTGGAATACCTCCTTTTTAGAGCTTATACCTGCTCGCTGTCGCTTTTTTTCCCGTCTTTTAATGCATTTTAAATACCTCAAATTCCTTTTATGGATTTTGAGGTTTTTTTATGTGGGTATATTCAAGTCTATTTGCAGTTACTTCCTTATCTACGTAAAATCCATTCATATAAATAAAACAAAACCTGTGGAGACATGATATGCCAGATATATTAATTATATCAATTAGATGTTTAAAATATTCCTAATTGGGTCTAAGTAGATTTTGAAAGCAGTGATAGATTTTAGTGCGTTAACGGTTACCTGTTTTTTGATGATACTGTCCACGTTATCTGTAGTTCTTCCATTGTTTTAAAAGCTTTATTTTCAGTTCTCCTTTTATTGTCCACCATATTTTTTCAGATGGGTTTAATTCTTAGCTATAAGGCGGGGGAAATATCAGTTGAATATTATCAGGTATTTTCAATCGTTTTGCTTTATGAAAAGCCCCATTGCAACTCTATAAATCTAAAACCAATACCTTTGTGGGTAAATAAAATAAATGAAATTTACAATTGGCTTTAGCCCCTGCCCTAACGATACTTTTATTTTTGATGCTATGGTAAATGGTAAAATAGATACCAAAGGTATTCAATTTGAATATTTGTTAGAAGACGTGGCTACACTTAACAAATGGGCAGAAGAAGGTAAACTGGATATTACTAAATTAAGTTACAATACTTTTTTACACACTGTAAACAACTACGCTTTATTGCATAGTGGTAGTGCATTAGGCAAAGGTGTAGGCCCATTATTGGTTTCTAAGAAAAATATTGATATATCAACTATTAGTTCGTGCAAAATTGCTATTCCGGGTTTTAATACTACTGCCAATTTATTGCTGTCTCTTGCTATGCCCAATGCAAAAAATAAAACAGCATTAGTATTTAGCGATATAGAAAATGCAGTATTAAACAATGAATACGATGCCGGATTAATAATACACGAAGGTAGGTTTACTTATGCTGCTAAAGGACTAACCAAAATTATAGACTTAGGTGAGTGGTGGGAAGGTACTACAAATGCTGCAATACCATTAGGCGGTATTGTAATAAAAAGAAGTTTTAATGCTGAATTATGTGCTATAGTAGATGGTATTATTAAAGATAGTCTGGCATATTCATGGCAGTATTATCCGCAGCTATCACCATTTGTTACCCAAAACGCACAAGAAATGGATGAAAAAGTAATGAGGCAACACATAGAGCTTTATGTAAATGAATACACTACCGACTTAGGTGAAATAGGCAGAATGGCTATTAATACCCTATTTAATAAAGCAATTGAAACAGGATTATTACAAAGCAGCAATTTGCCTTCATCCATTTTTTATTAATAATTTAGTAATTGTGTTACAAGCCTATTTTAAAGCGGGACTAATAGAAGCAGGTTGCGATGAAGCCGGTAGGGGGTGCTTGGCAGGGCCTGTATTTGCTGCATCTGTGATATTAGCCCCCGATTTTTATCACCCACTTTTAAATGATAGTAAGCAGGTTTTAGAAAAAGACCGCGACTTACTAAGAGCTGTTATTGAAAAAGAAGCCGTAGAATGGGCTGTGGCCGCAATTGATTCTGCTGAAATAGATAAAATAAATATTCTAAATGCTTCTTTTAAAGCAATGCATGCTGCAATAGCACAATTAAAACATAAAATAGATTTATTATTAATAGATGGGCATCTATTCCCTGCTTATTTTGGTATTGCACATAAATGTATTGTAAAAGGTGATGAAAAAATGACTTCTATTGCAGCAGCAAGCATTCTTGCTAAAACATATAGAGATGAATATATGTATGTTATTGATAAAGAATATCCGGAATATGAATGGAGTAATAATAAAGGGTACGGAACGGCTTTACATAGAAAAAAAATAAAAGAACACGGTATTTCCCCCTACCATAGAAAGACATTTGGTATTTGCAAAGAATACTGAATAATTTAATGTATTATTTTTTTTCAATCAAAAGAAGATAAAAAATAAAATAAAAATAAATAAGAGAGCCTACATTTCTTTAAAAATTTTAATTCTTGACAAAAATCAAATAGTTTCGCATTTTAAATAAAGATAAACAATGAGTGATATTCGCCATAACTGGACCAAAGAAGAAATAAGTGAAATATACAATCGTCCTTTATTAACACTTGCACTTGATGCTGCTATTATGCATCGCAAATACCATAAAGAGGGCGAAGTGCAGGTGAGCAGTTTGCTTTCTATTAAAACAGGTGGCTGTAAAGAAGATTGCGGTTATTGTTCTCAATCGGCTAAATATAATACCGGCTTACAGGTACTTGCATTAATGCAAGTAAACGATGTGGTAACGGCTGCCGAGAAAGCCAAAGCTGGTGGTGCATCTCGTTTTTGTATGGGTGCTGCTTGGCGTGAAGTGCGTGATAACAGTGATTTTGATAGAGTACTTGAAATGGTACAATCTGTAAATGAATTAGGGTTGGAAGTGTGTTGTACTTTAGGTATGCTTACAGCCGAACAAGCTGAAAGATTAGCTCAAGCCGGTCTTTATGCCTATAATCATAATATAGATACATCTAAAGAACATTATAATGAAGTAATTTCTACCCGCACTTACGATGACCGTTTAAATACTATTAATAATGTGCGTAAAGCAGGTATTACTGTATGTAGCGGCGGTATTATTGGCTTAGGCGAAACAGATATAGATAGAATAGGTATGTTGCAAACATTAGTTAATTTACCAAACCACCCTGAATCTGTACCAATAAATGCGTTAGTACCTGTGGCAGGCACACCAATGGAAGATAATAAACGAGTATCGTTTGACGAGATGGTACGTATGGTTGCTACAGCCAGATTAATAATGCCTAAGTCGGCAGTTCGCTTATCGGCAGGCAGGCTTGAAATGTCTATTGCCGAACAGGCACTCTGTTTTATGGCAGGGGCCAATTCTATATTTGCAGGCGATAAATTGCTTACTACAGCGAATCCGGAATTTAACGCAGATATGGAAATGTTTAAAATATTAGGCTTGAGTCCTAAAGCAGCTTATGCCGATGCCGAACATCACCACCACCATAACTAAGAATGAATTAAAATGAATCTTGTTGACCAATATCTTGAACAAAAATTACTAGAGCGTAAACAAAGTGATAATTATAGAGAATTATCACTTTGTAATACGCCCATTGATTTTTTTTCAAACGATTATTTGGGTTTGGCAAATACTGGTATTTTAAGAGAGTGTATGCGAGATATACCTGTAAGTAAATGCACAACAGGTTCTTCGGGTTCAAGACTTATCTCAGGAAACACAATAGAAACAGAATTACTGGAAAATTTTATTGCTGTATTTCATAAAAGTGAAGCTGCCCTAATATTTAATTCAGGCTATGTGGCAAACATAGGTTTAATAAGTTCTATAGCAAACCGTAATACAACAATACTATACGATGAGCTTTGCCATGCTAGTATTATTGATGGCATTAGACTGGTACAAAGTATAAAAAAGTATAAATTCGGACATAATAATTTAGTGCAGCTAAAAGAAAAATTAGAACAACTGCAGGCAGACGAAGCCAAAATAGTAATTGTAGAATCTGTATATTCTATGGATGGCGATAAAGCACCATTAGTAGAAATAGCCAACTTATGCGAACTATACCATGCCCGTTTAATTGTTGATGAAGCGCATGCAACCGGTGTTTTCGGCAATAACGGAGAAGGGTTAACAGTGGCTTTGGGTTTAGAAAAAAGAGTATTTGCCCGTGTTCATACATTTGGTAAGGCATTGGGTTGTCATGGTGCAGCAGTTGTAGGTTCAGAACTATTAAGAAATTATTTAATTAATTTTTCCAGACCCTTTATTTATACAACCGCCTTGCCGGGGCATGCTATTCAATGTGCTTATAGTGCATATAAATATATTTCATCGCCACAATTTACTAACCAACCCTTACATGAACTTATTGCCTATTTTAGACTTTGGGTTAAAGAAATGGGTATGAGCGGCTGGATAGATAGCCATAGCCCAATACAAGCTTTGGTATTAGGCGATAATGGACGCTGTAAAACAATTGCAGCCAATTTACAACAATTGGGTTTAATTATAAAACCTATACTATACCCAACAGTACCACTTGGTAAAGAAAGACTGCGAATAAGTTTACATTCTTTTAATACAAAAAAACAAATTGATTTACTGTTTGAGAGTATATAATGTGCTTTTGTTGGTAGAGCATATTGGCAATTGTTGTAAATAATGTATAGAAAAACAGTATTGACTATGACTTTAAAAGAACGATATGACTATGTTATAGCATGGTTTATAAAAAACAACCCAAATGCCGAAACAGAACTTAATTATACCAATCCGTTTGAGTTATTAACTGCTGTTATTTTATCGGCACAATGCACAGATAAGAGAGTAAATATGGTAACCCCGCTATTATTCAGCCATTACCCAACTGCAGAAAAGCTTGCACAAGCAAGCTTTGAAGATGTGGAGCCATTGATACGAAGCGTAACATTTGCCAACAATAAAACAAAGCATTTAATAGGCATGGCAATCATGCTTGTTCAAAAATTTAACAGTATTGTTCCCGATACGATTGAAAACTTGATACAGTTGCCGGGAGTAGGGCGAAAAACAGCAAATGTAATTATATCAGTTGTGTATAATCAACCGGGCATGGCTGTTGATACTCATGTTTTCAGAGTATCGGCACGTATTGGTTTAACCCAAGATTGTAAAACTCCCTTACAAACTGAGCAACAATTAGTAGCAAATATCCCCGTAGAATTATTGGCAACAGCCCATCATTGGCTAATACTGCATGGTAGATATGTTTGTGTAGCCAGAAGCCCCAAATGTGCAGAATGCGGTTTAAAAGAGGCTTGTTTAAATTATGAAAAATTAACGAAATAAGCAATTTTGTTAATTTTTCATAATATAATATTAATTTTTAAGTAAGGTTGCCCCTTACTTAATTGATACCGTCAACAATAGCATCTGTTGCTATTTTTTTAGAAAAAGATTGTAATACATTTCCCGGTCCTACTTCGGTAAAATGCGTTGCACCATTGCTTACCATATTTTGTATGGTTTGCGTCCATCTAACAGGCGAAGTTAATTGTTTAATAAGATTTAGCTTTATTTGTTGAGGGTCGGTGTAAGGCTTTGCATCTATATTTTGATATATAGGGCATATCGGAGTATTGAATTGAGTATTGTTTATTGCAATGGCAAGTTGCTCTCCTGCGGGCTCCATAAGTGGTGAGTGAAAAGCACCACCTACCTGCAATTTAAGAGCGCGTTTAGCACCTGCTGCTTTTAGCAATTCGCAAGCCAGCCTTATACCTTCATTACTACCACTAATAACTAATTGCCCGGGTATATTATAATTTGCTGCTACAACTATTTCGTCTGTAATAGAAGCACATATTTCTTCAACCTTAGCATCATCAAGCCCCAAAACTGCTGCCATAGACGATGGGTTTATTTCGCATGCTGCCTGCATAGCCTTTGCTCTTGCACTTACTAATCTTAATCCGTCTTCGAACGAAAGTACATTTGCAGCTACTAATGCAGAATATTCGCCTAATGAATGACCGGCAACCATGGCAGGTACTAATGCATTATTTGTTTTATATAGTATTACTGAATGTAAAAAGATAGCAGGTTGTGTAATGTCTGTTTGTTTTAATTCTTCATCGGTGCCATTAAACATAATATCTGTAATGGAGAACCCTAATATTTTATTGGCTTCATCAAAATATTGTTTTGCAATTTCATTTTGTTCATATAAATTTTTACCCATTCCTTTAAACTGGGAACCCTGACCTGGAAATACGATTGCGTGCGTCATTCATTTTTTTTAGGTTGCTAAAGTAATCCCATTTTTTAATTTGAACAAAACATTACTTTTTTATTATTTATCCATGTATCAATTATTGCTATGATTCTAAATATGTAATTACTTAACTTTGCACTATGAATTGGATAAACTTAAACGACGAAACACAATTAAATACAATAAACGAACAAAGCAAAAAACAAGCTGTTGTAATTTTTAAACATAGTACTACTTGTTCTATAAGTAATATGAGTAAAAGTAGGTTAGACAGGGCTGTGCCTGTTGATAACGTACTTTTTTATTATTTAGATTTATTAAACTACCGTTCTTTATCTAATAAAATTGCTGAAATGTATAAGGTTAAACACGAATCGCCACAAATTTTATTAATAAAAAATGGTGTTTGCATCTATAACGAAAGCCATAATGGCATCAGCATGCATGAAATAGAAGATGTAGTAAAAAGCCAAATCTAATAGTAATTTGCTTTTATATATTACAATTCAAGTGATTCAGTTAATTTATCTAAGTAAACATTGTTAAGACGAGTATAGAATGTTGAGGGTAAACTATGATTTTTCAACATAGTATAAATAATTAATATGCTCCAAGAAATTTATGTCCATTATTGCAGACACTTAAAATTTTGTCTTTTAAATATAGTTTTTAAAAACTAAATAATATTTTTCTTTCCATTTCAATTAAATCATAATAAGAATAAATAATAGTAAAACAATCAATCATTTCAACTTCATAAAATTAAATTAATATTATAAAACAATACATTTTAAACGTTCGCAATAAAAAATTATATTCTAAAGCAATAATTACTAATTTTACGGTTTTGTAAAGAATCAATATAAAATAATTTTAATTATCTTAGTTTATATACAATGAAGAAATATTCAGTTCTAATCTTTTTTTGTTTTTTAGGTTACACAGCAGCAGCACAAAAAGATACATTAAGAGTAATGAGTTATAACGTGCTGTACTATGGTGATGGTTGCCAAGGGCCTAACAGCTATTTCCATAATTACCTTAAAACAATTATTCGCTATGCCAATGCTGATATTGTAGGATTAATTAAAATGGCATCTATCCCTATTTCGCCCGATGATAAGTATGCTACTGCACCGGCAGGCTTTTTAGATTCTGTTATGGACAATGCCTTCGATTCTGCTTATTCAGGCAGATATGCCTATTGTCCGTTTACAAATGCTGCAAGGTCTAACGCTATTAATGTGCTGTTTTACGATAAACATAAATTGGGTTTTAGCGGTATTGTTTCTTCTTATTCTAATATTACAGACTTTAATCTTTATAAATTATATTATAAAGACCAAAATCTTGTAGATACCAAAGACACTGTATTTATTTATGTGGCATTAAACAATGTAAAATCGGGTGAGGAAAATGAATCTATCAGAACGTTTCAGGTAGCCGGTGTTATGGACCATATTAAATCGCACTTCACACAATTGCCTAATTTAATAAGCATGGGCGATTTTAATATAAGAAATACAACAGAATTATGCTATCAGCGACTTACTGCAAATAACGATTCGGTGTATCGTTTATTGGAACCACCTTTTTTTCCGGATCATAAATTAAATTATCCGGCAGACTGGAGTCATAATGGCGAATATGCCCCTTGGTTTTCAGGCTCTACAAGAGAAATTGAAGGTGTACCTAATAATTGTGGCCCGGCAGGTGGTGCAAAAACCTGGTACGACCATGTTTTTATATCTCCTTGGTTGGTTAATAATACTAATTACATAAAATATATTCGTAATTCTTATCGCACTATTGGTAACGATGGTAAAAGATACAGAATAGCTGTAAATAACAAAAATATAAATAATAATACATCTGTACCTGCTGAAGTTGTGAATGCCTTATATAGAATGTCTAATAAATACCCTATTATGATTTCTTTAGAAGTAGCTCAAAATAATAATGGCAAAACAAATACAAATACCGAAATTAGCAACGTAGAAAGCTATGTAAAAGAAGAGGTATCTGTTACATTCCCAACCGGTGATGAGTTGATAATGCACTTCCCTGAGGCTTTAAAAGGACAAGAAATAACACTGGAAGTATTAGATACTGACGGTGATAATAAAATGAAAAAAACTTTAACAGTTAATGAATTAGAGACTACCGTAAAGTGCAAACTAAAAAAAGGTGCATATACCCTTAAAATTACCGGTAAACACAATCTTATATCAGAAATATCAATAAATAAGAATTAATATTTAATACACAAAAAAGCAGAACCGCAAAGTTTAAACTTTAGTGGTTCTGCTTTTTTGTGTATAACTTATAATGATAAGAAACTAAAACTGCAACCAAACAGTAACAGAAGTTTGGTCCCAATCTAATTTCATCATTGAATTGTCGAGGCTAATTGTAAATTGCTCTACAACTTTGTCTAAATGTTTTGTTTTTGCTGTAACACGCAATACATCTTTTTTGCTGTCATATTCAAATGCTCCCCATTGTTTTAGTTGGCTATTTAAAATAATAGTCCATTCGTCTTTGCCGGGAATTGTAAAAAGTGAGTAAGTACCTGCTTTAACTTGTTGTCCGCCAAAAGTTCCGTTTTTATCAAAGGTAATTTCAGTGGCTTCATCGGCACCTGTGCGCCATACTTTGCCATAAGCTTCCAATGCACCAAAAATTTCTCTGCCTTTTTTATAAGGCTGTCCATAAGTTACGCTTACATTTTTCCCTTTTACGGTAGTATGGGGGCTTACCCTTTCTTTGGCAAAAATACTGCTAAGCGAAAAAAGCATAATAATGCTTAATGATAATAATTTTTTCATAATTTTTTAATTTTTATGCAATTTAGGGATTTCATTTATAATACCAATAAAAAAGTTTTATAATTGGGTAAGCAATATTGTTTTTTATCAATAAACTGTTTTTTATTGCATTTTTCGGTTTTAGTAATTACCTTAGCTATAAAACTTAAAGTATGTTAGTATTAAACTTAGAAGGTAAAACAGCGTTAATAGGCGGCAGTACACAAGGTATAGGCTTAGCAATAGCCCAAGAATTGGCAACACAAAACGCAAATTGTATTTTAATATCCCGTAGCGAAGAAAAATTAAAACATGCTGTTTCAACTTTAAATACCGATTTCAATCAAAAACATTCTTATTTAATTGCAGACTATTCTAACCCGCTACAAGTACAAGAAGTGGTACAAGAATATCTAAAAAACAATACCATAGATATATTGGTTAATAATACGGGTGGGCCGGCCGGAGGACAGATTATAAATGCAAAATTTGATGATTTCATAAACGCATTTCAGCAACATTTAATATGTAATCATCTGCTTACGCAATTGGTTGCAGAGGGCATGAAACAGAAAGGGTTTGGAAGGATTATAAATATTATTTCTACATCTGTAAAAATACCTTTAAAAGAATTGGGCGTGTCTAATACTATACGTGGTGCTGTGGCTTCGTGGGCTAAAACAATGGCAAATGAATTGGCTAAGTACGGTATTACGGTTAATAATGTACTGCCCGGAGCTACAACAACTGAAAGGCTTGAAGTAATATTAAAAAATAAAACATCAAAAAGTGGTAAAACAAGAGAAGAGGTAGAAAGCGATATGCTTGCAGAGATACCGGCAGGAAGATTCGGAAAGCCGGAAGAAATTGCTTCTTTAGTGTCTTATTTAGCATCGCCGGCAGCAGCCTATATCAATGGCACGTCTATTCCTGTTGATGGTGGTAGAACAGGCAGTATTTAATATTACTTCTGTAATTGTATAAATACTAATTCCTTCATACGTATAAAATCCTGTACGGGCAGTTCTTCGGGATTAAAATGCAATATGATTTTCTCCAAGAATTTTTTAGAATATATAATTATAAATAATATGTGTTTAATGTAATTTACTGCAAATCAATTACTTAAAAATTGCTTCATTTTAATTCTATTTTCACGTTTGTTGCATAAAATAAATACAAAAAGATATTTTATTCGTAAAATTTAATATT
>CAIWXG010000482.1 GCA_903916555.1 uncultured Bacteroidota bacterium | reverse complement strand
ATCACCAATTTTTCATTTAAAAAGTGGCTGTTTATAAAAACAGCCACTTTTTAATTTAATTTTCAAAAAACCATATTCTGTATGATTGTCTATAATGTTACCATTAAAGTAGAGAAAGAAATATATGAAAATTGGGTTAAGTGGATGCTTAAGGAACACATACCCGATTTACTAAATACCGGATTGTTTAATGATTACACACTTTCAAAGTTAATAGAACAAGACGAAAGCGATGGAATAACATATATAGTACAATATCACTGCGAAAACATTGAAAAATACAACCATTATATAGAACATTATGCACCAATAATGAGGAAAAAAGCCTTTATTAAATTTGGAAATAAATTTATTGCGTTTCGTACACTTATGGAACGAATAAACTAATTTTGCCTAAGTAAAATAATTTCTTATTTACAAGTATTTAAAAAATACTTTTTTTTTAACATGATTAATATTAATATTTTTTATTAATCAAATTTTTATAGAAATTATTTTTATTTAAAAATAGGAAGTTCTAAAAATCTTTATTAAATTTGTATAAACTAAAGCATTATTAATTTTACAAAAACACAACTAACATGAACAAAGCAGAATTAATTGACAAAATTTCGAAAGATGCAGGCATTACAAAAGTGCAAGCTAATGAAGCATTAAATTCTTTTACAGATTCAGTTGTTTCTACCCTAAAAAAAGGGGAACGCGTTACTTTAGTAGGTTTCGGTACATTTAGTGTATCAGAACGTGCCGAACGCAATGGTCGTAACCCACGCACTGAAGAAGTAATAAAAATCTTAGCTCGCAGAGTACCTAAGTTTAAAGCCGGTAAAGAATTTTCGGAAGAAATAGCAAAAGAAGTAAAAAACTAATTAACAAAATACAATATCTTACTAACACTGTTTTCTAAAGTATTGTATTATTTTCGCAGCAAAATATAACAAAATAAACAAAATGGGAAGAGGAGATAAGCGCACAAAACGTGGCAAAATAGCAATAGGAAGTTTTGGTAAATCACGTCCGGCTCGTATGCCAAAAAAGAAATCAGTTAAAGATGTTGCAAAAGCATAATAACCGTATTTATTAAAAGACCGTTCCACTTTGTGGACGGTCTTTTTTATGATTATACTTTTCTATAAGTCAAAATATTTACACTAATTAGTGATACTATAATATAAAACCTATTTTTCAAATATGCCAACGTTTCATACTAAAGATATTACAGACAAACATTTTTTAATAACAGGTGGTGCCGGCTTTATAGGTTCGCATATAGTAGAATATTTACTAAATAATAATGCAGGTAAGGTTACCGTATTAGATAATTTATCTACAGGTTCTATTAAAAATGTAGAACTTTTTAGTAGTTACAGCAATTACGAATTTATTGAAGGTGATATACGTAATGCAGAAACTTGTGCAAAGGCTTGTAATAATGTTGATTATGTTTCTCACCAAGCTGCATTAGGGTCTGTACCAAGGTCTGTTAAAGACCCCATTACTACCAATGAAGTAAACATAGGCGGGTTTGTAAATATGATAACCGCTGCAAAAAATGCCAAAGTAAAATCGTTTACCTATGCATCATCGTCTTCTGTTTATGGCGATGAACCCAATTTACCTAAAAGAGAACCACTTACGGGTAACTTATTATCGCCTTATGCAGTAACAAAAATGACCAATGAGCTTTATGCTACAGTATTTGGACGACTTTATGGTTTAAATGTAGTTGGTTTAAGATATTTTAATGTTTTTGGTCCCAGACAAGACCCATTTGGCCCTTATGCCGCTGTAATTCCTTTATTCATAAATGGAATAATAAATAATACAGATGTATTTATAAATGGTGATGGCGAACAAACCCGTGATTTCACCTTTGTAGAAAATGCAGTGCAAGCCAATATTAAAGGGATGCTTTGCGAAAATAACGATGCATTCGGGCAAGCATATAATGTTGCAGTGGGTGCAAATTTTACGGTTAATTTTTTATACATAACAATTAAAACGCTACTCAATTTAGAACATAAAGCTATTTATCGCGAACAAAGAGAAGGCGATATTAGAAATTCTTTGGCTGAAATTTCTAAAGCAAAAAATTTATTAGGATATAACCCGACTCAAAATTTTCTTGATGGATTAAAAATTACTGTAGATTTTTTCAAAAAAAATAATTTCTAAATTACTTAATTCAAACATTATCCGTAAATTTAATTCTTTAGCGTAAGATAGTTGCACAAATAATAATTGTTTATTTTAATATAATGTCGGTAGCGAGTACTAAAAAAAAGAAAAAAGTAAAGAAAAAATCTCATTTAGGACTCTACCTAATAGTAGTATTGCTGTGTATATTAGGTTTTATTGCTTATAAATTTTTCGGTCCCAATACAGGAAAGCTTAACAACGGCACTTATTTATATATACATACAAATGCCGATTATAAGCAACTTTTAAAGACACTGGAAGACGGTGAATATATTAATGACTTGTACACTTTTGACCTTATTGCACAACAAATAAAACTGCCACAACATATTCATGCCGGAAAATATCAAATAAGAAAAGGGATGAGTAATTACAATATCATCCGTTTATTAAGGTCGGGGAAGCAAACACCGGTAAAACTTGTTATAAATAAATTACGTACAAAAAAAGAACTCATAAATCTTTTATCTTCTAATCTTGAAGCAGACTCTTTATCACTAAATCAACTATTTAACGACAAAGTCTATCTTGCACAATTTGGGTTAGATACGAATACGTTAATGTGTGCTATCTTCCCCGATACTTACCAGTTTTACTGGAATACAAGTGCCGATAAATCTTTCAGGAAAATAGAAAATAATTTCTCTCATTATTGGGATAAAGAACGAAAAATGAAGGCAAAAGAATTAGGCTTTACCCCTATAGAAATAACAATAATCGCATCTATTGTTGATGAAGAAACGAACAAAAATGAAGATAAACCCAATATAGCAAGTGTTTATATTAATAGAGTAAAAAAAGGGATGAAACTTCAGGCAGACCCCACTGTTAAATTCGCCCTTCATGATTTTGCTATACGCAGAATAACAGGCGAAATGTTACAAACCACATCTTTATATAATACCTATAAATACGAAGGCATACCACCGGGTCCTATTTGCACACCATCCTTAAATTCTATTGAATCTGTTTTAGCTTCGCCTAAAACCACCTATCTCTATTTTTGTGCTAAAAGCGATTTTAGCGGTTTTTCTGCATTCGCAACCACATTTGACGAGCAGCTAAAAAATGCCAGAGCCTATCAAAAAGCATTAGACCAAAAAGGAATTCATTAGTTTTATAATATAAAATTGTATTTTTATTGAAAATCTGATACAAGAACTAAAATCGGGAAATGAAACTGCTTTTAAAATGTTGGTGGAAACCTACCAACATAAAATATATAATACTGCTTACAATTTAGTTTATGATACCGGAATTGCCGAGGATATTACTCAAGAAGTATTTGTAAGTATCTATAAATCAATTCTTACATTTAATGAAAAATCAAGCATTGATACTTGGATATACAGAATAACAATAAATAAATGTTACGATTGTCTTCGTGCTAAAGAAAGACGTAAAAAAACCGGCTTTATTAGCACTTTCTTTCTTTCTAATGAAGATAGCATACAAGTATCTAAAAACCATAACCCGGAAACACAATTAGTGCATAAGGAAAACGCTTCCTATTTAATTACGGCAGTCAATTGCCTACCTTTAAATCAAAAAACAGTTTTTATTTTAGCTCATATAGAAGAATTACCTCAAAAAGAAATTGCAGAAATAATGAGCCTATCTCTAAAAGCGATAGAATCACTTTTGCAAAGAGCAAAGCTTAATTTAAGAAAAAAATTAAGTACAATATACGACCGAAGGAATTAACCAACTTAAACGTCTAATTAATTGATTGACAATAAAAATTCTAATAAAATATGAATAAAGAACAATGGATAGAAGAAGTATTGAATAGCACTGTAGAATTAAAAAATAATAGACTCAGTCATGATATATATAATAATGTTCTGTCAAAAATAAATCAAAAAAACGCTTACATTACAAATTATAACAAATTAAAGTGGATAAGCGTTGCGGCAGTATTGTTAGTTTTTCTTAATATAGGCTCTGTTTTACATGCAAAAACACTTAGAAACCAACATAATAAAGGCATTAATATTCTTGTAGATGAATTAAATGCAAACAATAGTTATAATTATTAATAAATATGAATGAAATTAAAACAATAAAAATTTGGAAATACATAACAACTATTTTGGTTGCTTTAAATATTATCTTAATGCTTGTTATGTGGCTAAAACCTAACAATGAGCCAGAAAGACAACATACTGCACCAAGGGATATAATTATAGGCAAATTGAAATTCACAAGTGAACAGATAAAAAATTATGATTCATTAATTGCCATACACCGCTCCCAAGCTAATTACTTACGCGATAAATCAGCTAAGTTACATGAGGCTTTTTTTGAAAAATTAAAAAATAATCAATATCAACCTACAAATACCGATTCTATATTAAATTTAATAGCTGCTACTGAAAAAGAAAATGACTTAATGACATTTAATCACTTTAAAGCGGTAAGAGCAATTTGCAATAAAGACCAGCAACAAGAATTTGATACTATTATAAACGAGGTATTACATATTATGAAACAGGGCAACAATAGACGACCCGACAACATGCCAAGACCACCATTGCCAGCCGATGGAAATAGACCACCACCACCCAACAGAGATAATTAATACGACTACTCTACCATTCACTTTTTGTACCGTCATTACCGGTTGTATTAAAGGTAATATTGTTCCCGCTCATACCCAATCGGATAGCAAAATGTTGTTTATTATTACTATCCCAAGAGTTAACAAAATCTAATCTGAACAAACGCATCTTTTTAAAACCAAGATTGTCTATGCTGAAAAATGTTTCGTAGTAATGTAGATTAGAATTAGCATAAAATAAATTAGAACCAATAATAAAATACATTTTTGTTTGCCTGAAAACCGGTAATTTATTGCTTAGTAATCCTTTCATTTTATATTCTAAATGTGCTTCGCCAAATAAAGGCTCTTTATTACTATATGCATAAAAAGGTGCATTTTGAAAACTCATAAGATAGGGCGAAGCAAAACCAATAGAACCAACACCACCAAATAAATGGTTTAAATCGGGTAAGGAAACATAGTTGGTATTTAAAAAACCACCACCGGTTAAGCGATAAGAAAACGTACCCAATAGTTTTAATGGCATATCATTTGAAACTGTAAATTTAATTTTATCAAAATTTGTTTTGCTTTCAAAAATACCGGAAACCCCTTTATCATAATTAAACGAAAACAAAGGATACTTGCCAGCTAATGGGTATTTATAGTTTGGATTTTGTATATACCGCACACCTGGCTTGTAACTCATAGAAAAATTAAATAATGCCGCATTATGTTGTTCCCAAGTACTTATTTTAGATAGATTTGTGGGTAAATTACTGCTATAAGAATCTACTTTACTATTATCAAAACTGTAAGTAGTAGTATTTACTAAAGGGAAACGGTTTTGGTAGCAAACTTTTGCAAACCAATAAAAACCATTACCGTAATTACGATTTATATAACCTGAAACCTCTTGTCTCTCATATAATTTAAGGTCGTTTTCTTTAAAAATTAAAGAGGTAAACGTATTAAATAAAGGCAATACAGAATTATCAGGGTTATATTGAAAAGCATATTTACCTCCCGAAATGCCCATAAGCCAAGTTCTACCCTTCCAGTGTTTGTCTTGTGTGGTATAAAATAATCTGGCAATTGTATTAAAATGAGTATTACTAAAACCATATCTTGGTGATATAACAAAATTCAAACTTTTGCCGGTATCTATTTTATGTTTCCAAGTAAAAGCTGGTGCAATATTAAGTCCTTCAATTGTATTAAAATTAATTGCAAACAATAAACTGCTAAAACTATATTTATTAAAATAACTGCTGTCATTAAAGGTTTTTCCACTCATAAAAAGACCAATCGGGTTCAATTTTCTATTTTGTTTTCTCCTCACAGAATCTAAATAGCGTGGATTTTCTACAATTTTATTCATGCTGTCCTGAACAATAAAATTTTTCATTTCATCGCTTACCAATGGTACAGGTCTTATTTGCTTCCAATAAGTAGTATCTTTTTTAGTTGCATTTGTATCGTATCTACTTACAATTTTTTTATTAAAAACAGAATCCGGAATTTTCTTATTTATAAACTGATTATCATATACAGTAACTGCATTAGCCGTAATATCGAAAGCAAATATTTTTGCGGCTAAATAAAAAAGCTGACTTTTTATTATCCATTCATCTTCCTTTTTAGGCAAATAAAATTGTTGCGTCTTTATTGTGTCAAATAATTCTATACCCGATTCTTTATCAAGGGTCAAATCAACACTATGTATTGCCCAAACACTATCTACAATATAAATAGTACCGTTAAAACAGGGCTCAAATTTCCTTTTTTGCTTTACATCAATTTTATATATAGTGTGTCCTTGTTCTACAAACTGCCCTAACAATTTATATTTATAATAAAAAAGTGCATTATCGCTTATTGGCGATATGGAACCCCGAGAACTAAAAAGTTGTATTGTGTTATCATAAAAAGTAACAACTGGTGGCATTTGTGCCAATCCTAATCCATTTGCATTACCACTCTCACGTACAGAATGTATTATAGTTTGTTGTTTTTTATCTTGCTTATAATAATCTGCATGTTCTTCGGCTAAGTATAATATTCCTCTCCCTAGGCTATCTACATCCAAATCAGGGGTTTTTACTTTTTGCCCCATAAATTTATCAGGTAAATTTCTAGACCTGCCTGTAACTTTTAAATAAATAGAAGTTTGGAACGATTTAATTTGGTCTAAATGGAACTGGCGTTTATTTATTGCATTACGTATTATTTCATAAGCGGGGTCTTCAACATTAGAATGTACCACAACTTCATGCATTTCAAAACTCTGTTCTTCCAATGTAAAAACATGGTCAACTGTTGTATTTACTAAAATTTCAACATTAAAAGAAGCTTGCTTATAACCCATGCTCTGGCAAATAAGTTTGTATAAACCGGGCTTCATATTTAATTCATAATAGCCTTTTTCATTTGTTGTAGTTCCTATTGTTGTACCCTCAAGAAACACGGTTGCATAAGGCAAAGATTCCCCTTTGGTATTTATTGCCTTACCTTTAATTATTGTGGCACATTTAACCTCTGCCTGTAAAAGCAAAAAAAAAGAACAAAAAACAATACATTTAAATACCATCATACAAAATCACAATTAATAATAATAAATTATTTATTTATATGTTTTACATAATAAAATTAGTTATATAAAATTTAAGTGGAAAAATTAATAATATATAGCAAATCAGCAACTATAATCATAAATTGGTTAAAAAAACAGACAATCTATACGAATTATATATTTAATCAATAGATGACACTAATTCTATCCACTTTGTGCGTATTATTTTCCAGTCAAAACTTTCTGCTGTTGCTCTAGCATTTAAGCTAAGTTTTTCTACAATATTCTCATCATTTAGCAATAATAACATAGCAGTAACCATCGCCTCTATATCATTAGGATTAATCAAAATGCCATTATAATTATTTTCCAATAAAAAAGGAATTCCACCCACATTTGTACTTATTACAGGAAAACCTAATGCCAATGCTTCTAATACACTCACAGGTAAATTATCAAAATTTGTTGTATTGATAAATATGTCGTACGTTTTTGACAATTCAAACCACTCTTCTTTTTTCAACCGGCCAGTGAAAACAACATTTTGAGAAATCCCTAAGTCTTTAGTTAGTTTTTTGCAATTATCAAGACTACCATCCTTATCCGGACCAACCATTGCAAGTTCTGCATTTGGAAACACTTTAATTACTTTTTCCATTACAAAGATTGCTAATTCAGGATTATATATCTTATGAAATGATCTTACCCATAATATTTTAGGTTCAATCTTTTTTCTTAATTTAAAAGGATAGACTCCAATATCAATATTATTAGGTATTAATTTATATTTATACCCATATTGTTTCATAGATTCCGCTAAATACCCCGACACAACAACATTTGTAGAACTATTACCAAATATCATTTTAGTCATTTTGGGCGAATTTTTTAGTCTGTAGGGCAAATTCCCACCATGTAATATTGGTACAAATGGAATTTTACAGTATAAGGCACATTGGCTACAAATCAAAGCAAAATAAAAAGCAGAAGTACTGTAAGTATCAATTATTACTAATCCTGTCTTTCGTCTATTTTTTATTATTGTAAAAAACATATCAAAAATTCTTGAAATAGAATGTTTTTTATTACTTGCATAAATAATATTGTAACCTTCTTTTTCAAGCAAGGGGCCAAGTGTTTCTATATTAGTTGGTGTAAACCCATGACTTGAAAGTTTATTACCAATATAAATTATATTATTTTTTTTCATTTAATTTTCAATTATTGTATTTTATGCAATGCAAATTATGTATAAGTATTTTTTGTAAAAGTACTTAAAGTCTATAGTTCTATTGCAATTGATTTCATTATTATAATTCCAATAGCACAAAAATGTATCCTGTTTTTCAATAAAAACAAAGTAAAAAATATACATTATTTTGCAGCTTCTAAAAAACATTAAATTATTTTCATAAGCTATAAAGAATTCTAAAATAAATATTCTTATTACTTTTGTTATCTCTCTACATATAATTTTTGCATATTACATATCCCATCATTTGAAATAAAACGCACCAAATAAGTGCCATTACTAATACCAATAGGTAATGTAATTGGTGTTGATTTTTCTCTCAATATTTCAGACAGAATTAATTTACCATCTAAACTTACTATTAGTATCCTGCCTAACTCCTGCGACTCTATTGTAAATTTACTCCTTGTTGGGTTGGGATACATACTGAAATAATTTATAAAACTATTTTTTGTTGATTGTCCAAGAGTAGGCGTTACAGTTATTGTTTTTATTGCAAAAGAGTATCCACAAGAATTTGTAACAGTATAACTTATTGTATCAACACCCATAGAAACTCCGGTAACTAAACCAATACTGCTTATTGTTGCAATAGTAGCATTGCCGCTACTCCAAATACCGCCAATAGAAGTATCGCTTAGCATAATAGTAGAACCTATTGCTACTAAAGAACTACCGGTTATAATACCTGAATCAGGCAATGGATTTACCGTAATAGTTGCAGTTTCAAATACCACTCCACAAATGTTAGAGGTAGAATAAGTAATTGATGCAGTCCCACTTGTTAATCCTCTTAATTCGCCGGAGCTGTCTATACTGCAAATACCTGTTGTGCCACTAATACTCCATAAGCCGCCTAATGTGCTATCGGTTAAAGTGGTAATTGCCCCGCTGCAAACACTTGTAGAACCAATAACAGGCTCAATTAAACTAATTTTTCTTATTACGTTATTGTATGCATCGGCTACATATATACTATTACAACCATCAAAAGCTATACCGCAAGGTTCATGCATTTTTGCGGCCGTTGCTGGTCCGCCATCTCCCCAGTAGGCACCAAAACTTCCACCGAAATACGAACCCGCGACAGCATTTATAGTACCTATAGTATCTACCATTCTAATCATATTATTGCCATAATCTACAATATACAAGTTACCGGCACTATCAAATTTTAAACTCATAGGCTCGTATAATTCTGCAGAAGTTGCAGGTATTCCATCACCCGAATAGCCTGAAGAACTAGTGCCGGCAATGGTATTTATAATCCCAAACGTATCAATTTTTCTAATTCTATTGTTTATCATGTCCGCAATATATACATTACCTCTTCTATCAAGTGCAACCCCTGTCGGAAATCTTAAGTGTGCAAGCGTTGCCGGTCCTCCATCGCCACCAAAGCCGCTTGTACTGCTACAACCAGCTATTGTGCTTATGATACCTGAACTATTTATTTTTCTTATTCTATTACTTCCTTCATCAGCAAAATATATAGTACCATGCATATCTGTTGTAATTTGATATGGGTATGCTATCATAGCGGCTGTTGCAGGTCCACCGTCTCCACTAAAGCCAATAGTACCTGTACCTGCTATTGTAGAAATAATACCGGCTGAATTTATTTTTCTAATTCTTTGATTGTTATGGTCGGAAAAATAAATATTACCGCTTACATCAGTTGCAACTGCAATAGGTAAATATATTTGTGCAGATGTTGCAAGACCTCCATCACCGGTAAAACCTAAAGTATCATTGCCTGCTATAGTAGTAATATTACCCAAATTATCAATTTTTCTAATTCTATTATTTGTTTGATCTGCAATATATAAATTACCCGATGCATCCGTGGCTACATCGCAAGGATATTGTAAGCCTGCCGCACTTGCTGCATAGTTATCTCCCAAGTAGCTATCTTCCATATTGCCGGCTACCGTATTTATAATTCTCGATACATTAATTTTCCTAACTCTAAATAAACCTTTGTCAACAACATACAAATTTCCTATTCCGTCATAGACTATTCCGGATGTTTGATAAAGTTCAGCCGAATCAGCATGTATCCCCTCCGTTATTAAGCCACCGCCACCTGCAAAATAATTGATAGTTCCGCTAGTATCCACTTTTCTTACATACCCATAAGTCTGGTCTGTAATATAAACATTACCTAAATTATCAATTGAAACACTAGAAGGATTATATAGTTCTGCTGCTGTTGCTGGGCCATGGTCGCCGGTAATACCGGCAACACCATTACCGGCAAAAGTTGTTATGATACCGCCGGTATCCACTTTCCTTACTCTTTTACCGCCAATATCAGCAATATAAACATTTCCTAAGACATCAATAACTACACCGGAAGGATTTTGTAACATAGCATTTGTTCCCGGTCCGCTGTCGCCACTATAACCGGCTGTGCCCGTGCCGGCAATTGTAGTTATTATGCCCATCGTATCCACTTTCCTTACTCTTGAACTGACCGCATCTGCTATATATAAATTCCCGCTTGCATCTAATGCTACTGCAAACGGGTTAGACAAAATAGCATTGGTTGCAGGGCCACCGTCTCCTAAAACCGACCCGCCACCGGCAATAGTAGAAATTATACCTGCAACATTTACTTTGCGAATCAACCCATTGCACTTGTCTGCAATATATACGTTACCCATAACATCAACAGTTACACCTGTAGGACTGCACAATCTTGCCGAGCTTGCATTTATTCCATCACCATTATAACCTTGTGTACCGGTGCCGGCAATTGTAGTTACTATACCTGATGTATTTACTTTTAAGACACGATTATTATTCATATCGGCAATATATACATTGCCAATTGCATCAGCACCAACACCATAAGGAGTCATACCCACGGCAGTAGCCGGCATACCGTTACCTGCACCACCGCCGGCAAAGGTGGCAATTTTTTGTGCAATTAAATTATGTAAAAAAAATACATTAGCCAAAAAAAATATGCTTACCTTGATACTTTTTTTCATATACAATATTTAATTAATTATATTTTATAAACCTACTCCAAAATTACTATTAAATTTATTATCATTTTAGCCTAATTTTACATCTTTATTCGCATTAATGAAATTAAAAATAATAGCTTTCGGTGTTGCAAAAGATATTTTAGGGGCATCAACTATTGTAGTAGATGTGCCAGAAAATATGAGTGTTGCCAATTTAAAAACTCTTTTAGAACAACAATACCCTCGCTTAAAAGTGCTACATTCATACATGGTAGCGATAGACCATAAATATGCCATTGACACTGAAATATTAAATACCAATAATGAAATTGCACTAATACCTCCTGTTAGCGGGGGCTAAACACTCATTTATGATAAATGTATCTATAGACAAAAAAGAAATAAATATACAAGAATGTACTAATTGGGTTATGGACTGCGAATGCGGTGGCATTGATTTATTTATAGGAGTGGTAAGACCCGAGACCAAAGGAAAAAGAGTTATTCAGTTAGATTTAGACTCTTATATACCCATGGCATTAAAGGAAATTAAGAACATTATAGACTATGTACAAAACACTTGGAATGTAAAAAAGATATTAGTTCATCATCGCGTAGGCGTATTAAGAGTTGGGGATGTACCCGTAGTTATTGCTGTGGCTGCTTTGCATCGTGCCGAAGCTTTTGATGCCTGTAGATATATTATTGACACCCTAAAAAAAACAGTACCTATATGGAAAAAAGAAGCCTTTGAAGACGGTGATATTTGGGTTGATGCACACCCTTAATAGACTATAGTTCTGCAAGGGCAAATAGGGTAAAGAAGATTAAAACGGGTAAAATAAGGTCAAAAATTCCTAAACAATAGCCAGCCCATGCCCAATTGCGATGATTACCCCAATGATTTCTCTTACCCCTGCCTCCACATATAACGGCTGTAAGCCCAAAACCTACAGGTATTAGCAGCATTAAAACAGTTAATACTGCAATATCTAAATTTGCTGCCATTATAAATCCTGCTAAAAAAGACAAAAAACCTGCTAAACCGAAAATAAACGATACCCAACTATTATTTTCACGCTCTACATTAAATGGTTTCGGTAATTTTATCTGCTCTCTTACATCAATATAAAGAGGATGTATTTGAATTTTATTCGTTAAGTAACTTTGTTCGTTTTTAGCTAAGGTATCTGCACTTTTTATTGGGAACGCGGCAAAAGAACGATTTACAAAAAGAAAAAAAACAAATAGCAAAATAAGATAACAGTTTCGTCCAAATTTCTTTATACTAAAATTCATTATTTACTTGTTTTTTACACAAAGATATAATTTAAGTGATATAAATTGTTGTATAGAAATGTAAATATATGGGTACATTCTCTATTAAATAAAAGAAGACTTTATTATTTAAAAAGCAACTACCTTTGCTTCAACTTTAGGGGTGTTCCGTAACTATTTCGGGACTGAGAAAATACCCTCATGTACCGGTTTCAGGATAATGCCTGCGTTGGGAAAAGTAGATAACAAATAACTCCTTTTTTCTGCACCTAAAGTTATTGTTTTATAATACAATTCAATACTTTAGTATGCAGGTTTTTGTAAATAGTAAACAGTATCTTTTACCCCAAACCGTAACTTATCTTGCTGATGCATTACCTGATTTTGGTATTACAGAACCAAAAGGCATTGCTATTGCTATTAATAATAATGTAATACCCAAAACAGAATGGCGGCAATATCTTTTAAAGTCAGATGATAAAATTATGATTATAAGAGCTACTCAAGGTGGGTAAAATATAATCTGCATTCAATAATAGTTGCAATATTTACACTCAAATATATATTAATTAAATAATATGAAAAACGAATCAAAACCAATATTTACAAACGATACGCATTCCTCTTTTTATACCGGCTCTAAAAAAGTATTTGTACCGGGTAAATTGCATAACATAAAAGTAGCCATGCGCGAAATTCATGTTACTCCTACTTATACAAAATCGTTTGGTGTTGAAGAAATAATACCCAATGCACCGGTTACCGTTTATGATACCAGTGGCCCTTATACCGACCCAACTATTACAATAGATATTACAAAAGGGTTACCCAGGTTAAGGGAAGACTGGATAGTAAATAGAAATGATGTAGAACAGCTTAGTAGTTTTTCAGCAGAATTCAGCAATGAAAGACTTGAAAATGACCAATTAAAAGACCTTAGATTCGAGCATATTAAAATGCCCTATCGTGCCAAAACAGGTTGCAACGTAAGCCAATTGCATTATGCACGTAAGGGTATTATTACTCCCGAAATGGAATATATTGCTATTAGAGAAAATTTGCGAATAGACGAAATAAATGAATCAAATGAATTAATAAAACAACATCCCGGGTATAGTTTTGGCGCTAACACACCTGTAAAGTATATTACTCCCGAGTTTGTGAGAAGCGAGATAGCTGCCGGTAGAGCTATAATCCCGGCAAATATCAATCACCCTGAAAGCGAACCAATGATTATTGGCAGAAATTTCTTAGTAAAAATAAATACAAATATTGGCAACTCGGCAGTATCATCAAGCATTGAGGAAGAGGTGGACAAAGCCGTTTGGAGCTGCCGCTGGGGTGGCGATACCTTAATGGATTTATCTACAGGTAAAAATATACACGAAACAAGAGAATGGATAATACGTAATTGTCCTGTTCCGGTGGGTACTGTACCTATCTATCAGGCATTAGAAAAAGTGAATGGCAAAGCAGAAGACCTTACATGGGAATTATTTAAAGATACACTTATAGAACAAGCAGAACAAGGTGTTGATTATTTTACTATCCATGCAGGTGTATTGTTGCGTTATGTGCCATTAACAGCAAAAAGATTAACGGGAATAGTATCTCGTGGTGGTAGTATTATGGCAAAATGGTGTCTTTCACATCATAAAGAAAATTTCCTTTATACGCATTTCGAAGAGATTTGCGAAATAATGAAAGCTTATGATGTAAGTTTTTCACTTGGTGATGGTTTACGTCCGGGTTGTATTGCAGATGCCAATGATGCAGCCCAGTTTGCAGAATTAGAAACGCTTGGTGAATTAACTAAAATAGCTTGGAAACACGATATTCAGGTTATGATTGAAGGTCCGGGACATGTGCCAATGCACCTGATTAAAGAAAATATGGACAAGCAGCTTGCTTGCTGCGATGAAGCTCCTTTTTACACTTTAGGCCCATTAACAACAGATATTGCACCCGGCTACGACCATATTACTTCTGCAATAGGGGCAGCAATGATTGGTTGGTATGGAACAGCAATGCTTTGCTATGTAACGCCTAAAGAACATTTAGGCTTACCGGACAAGCAAGATGTAAAAGACGGTATAATAGCCTATAAAATTGCTGCACATGCTGCCGACCTCGCAAAAGGACATCCGGCTTCGCAATACAGAGACAATGCATTAAGTAAAGCAAGATTTGAGTTTAGGTGGGAAGACCAATTTAATTTATCCTTAGACCCCGACACTGCAAGGGCTTACCACGACGAAACTCTACCTGCCGACGGTGCCAAAATTGCCCATTTTTGCTCTATGTGCGGACCTCATTTTTGCTCTATGAAAATAACACAAGACATACGCGAATATTCAGAGCAAGAAGAAAAGCTACAGAAAAGTATGGAAGAAAAATCAGTGGAGTTCTTAGAAGGTGGTGCTGAAATTTACAAGTAGAAAATATATTACAATACTTAGAAGGCAGGTCGGGAAAATAGCCGAACCTGCTTTCTAACAAAAGTATCTAATTCTTTTTTTTGCATTCATTATAATTATACTACTACATACCAATAAAACAAAATCAACATTTTTATTTAAAAATATCAATAAGCAAATCTATATTTGTTTATTGAAAAACATCAAAAAATATATAATAGTATTATGCTTCTTCTTATTTACTATACCTGCCTATACACAGGTATTAAAAGGCATTAAACAAGGTTTTAATATTGGTATAATATCTGCAATAGGAAATAAATTTCAACGTATAGGATTTACTTTGCAATCTTACACTTATACTAATGAAGCACAATTGAATACAGAATTACGCATTTATCATAATTTTAAAAATTTAGGACCCGCTAAACAATATAATGAATTAGTTGCCTCAATAGGTTTGGTGTACGCTTATGGAATAAAACAAAAGGAAAACAACCCGTTTTTCAGCTCCATTTCTAACCAAACAAATTATGCAAGTAGTGTAGGTTATTCTTATAATTTTTATTTCAATAAAATACATACTACACAACAAACAGGCATTATTGCTTTTCAATTTAATAACCTAAGTATTATTACTGAAAATGATATTTTTGCAAGACCTACTTTAGACCGCTTTAGAACAGGGGCATTTTTGGTTCAATATCAGTATAAAAATCTATATCAATTTGCGGTTAATTGCACCATGTGGACCGGACAAATGGGCAATAAAATAAGTAGCGGAAAAAACTTCCCGTTTAGTTGTTATATGGATACTACTCATGGTGTTTACACCAATTATTCGCATGGTTTATTAAGCGGGCAATTTAAATATGCTGTTAGCAACAGCCAAAACGTGCAAGCTAATTTGGGTATAGATGCAGAACAAGTAAGAAATTTTGTTCAAAACCGTTTAATTCACGATATGATATTTATTCCTAAAAAATGGCACAAATCAAAAAATTGCCACATACCTATGTTAGATAGCGAAGGTAAACAATACTTATATAAGCCCAATCAAAAAATTAAAAAGACACAATCCTTTTGGAATTTATTTACAGGTACATCTATTTTTTATTAGACCTCTATGTATAGAATGGAACTGTGGTATTATATATAAGTTTCATTCTATTGTAAGAACTTATTGATGGATATTCAGTTCTTACCTGAAAAACACTAATATAATCTTAACAAACTGAAAGGGATTTTTCGAACGATTAAACCCGTGCCTAGCGCTGGTTTTACGTTTCTGCGGGCTGTAAGGGACAGATTTCGAACT
>CAIWXG010000481.1 GCA_903916555.1 uncultured Bacteroidota bacterium | reverse complement strand
GGTCAAAAGAACTTACTACAGTAGTTGTAAAGTAATTTACATTATTCCATGGCGAATAGTCTGTAAGCCAGTTACTGATAGGTGCTACATGAGCTACAGTGTCTTTAAAAATTACATTGGTACCTAATGGTATAAAGGTGGGTACATTATATTGTATTTCAAAATGCTGAGTTACTCCCGGGCTTAGTGTTAAACCACTACCCGCTTCTGTACCGTAACAATTAAGACTGTCTAAAGTAAAAATACCAGAAGGTGTATAGCTTGCACCAAATAACTGTCCATCGGTTTTATATTTACTTAATATGGTAGTATCGGTAACGGTACCTTCATTTGTTATTAAACAGGATTGATGATAGATATTGCCCGGTATGGGCTTAAATATATCCCATGTACTAATATGCACGCTTTGAATAGGATTAATTACATTAGCAAAATTTACATGTATAACACACCCTGTTGCTGCACTTGCTGTAACAACTACATTATTAGACTGGCAAGAAGATAATGGATAGTAAGCCAAAACGGTTTCGCTAACAGTATAGGTACCGGAGGGTACTAAAAAATAATAATATCCCGAATCATTGGTATAGGTATAACCCATACCACTGCAATGTATTTGTATGTGATGTACACCCGGTTCACCGGGGTCTTGAACACAATTATCATTAATATCGTAATATACTCTGCCTTTAATTACACAAAAGCAAGAACTGTCATAAAGATTATAACCTACATTGGTATAACTCCAGTCGGAAGTGCAACCGGCAGCATCTGTAACAACTCCCCAATAAGAACCCGGTGTAATGGCACTGCTCGGTATGCCGGAAATAGTACTCGTAGTAGCACCGGTGTTCCAATGATAATTATAAGGAGGTGTACCACCATAAGCAAACATGTTAGCAGCACCATCATTATTAAAAAGACAGGAAGACGGGGTTGTTGAAAAACTTACCATAACAGGCGAAACATAATAAATGTTACTGCAATGTGTAGCACTGCAGCCGTTAGCATCGGTAACAGTAACATAATAAGTACCGGCAGGCTGACCTGATATAGAAGAGGTGGTAGCTCCTGTTGTCCATAAATAAGAATACGGTGCTAAGCCACCGATAGCAGTTGCCGAAATAGTACCGTTTGCCAAAGTACATAATGCAGGTGTAGAAGTATAGCTGATAGTAATTGTTTCAATAGGTGGTATTACAACTGTACCGTTTTGTACACAGCCTACTGCATCTACTATATGAAAATTATAATTACCTGCCATTAATCCCGTAGCTGTTGCAGTGGTTTGAACCGGGCTGGTATACCAGGTTATGTTATAAGGCAATGTGCCACCCACAATAGAGAGTGTAGCAGTACCGGTAGGTGTAGTGCAGGCACTAGGGGTGGCGGTATAGGTTACGGTTATTGGCGAGGATGTAGTAATCCAATTATAATTGCTACCTGTGCATCCGTTGGCATCGGTAGCCGTTACAATATAAAAACCGGGTGTTAATCCTGTTTGCCCTTGTGTGGTAGCACCATTGCTCCATGCATAGCTATAAGGCGGCATACCACCCGATGGAAAATCGATAATACCGCCATTAGTTGCAAGGCAGGTGGCAGGGGTAACAATAAGTGAGTCGTTAATGGTAACACTTTGGCTTACTTCTACAAATTTTGATGCAGAACAACCGTTTGCATCTGTAACGGTAACTGTATAAATACCCATTACCAAACCACTTATAGACGGTGTTGTTGCCCCATTAGACCATAAATAAGTATAGGGAGGTACGGAAGTGCCACCTGTATCTATTGTAAAAGAGGCAGTACCATTGGTGCAAGAAGCTATAGTAGAAGCAGTTGTAATAGATAATGCCGGTATTATTACAATAGAATCAAATCCGCGAGCAGAATCATCATACCCCCCATTATTATAATTTGAACCAAATACACAACCGGCAGCATCTGTAATGTCAACCCCAAAATAGCCTGGTGTACCCGAAATGATAGAAGTAGTGCCAATGGAGGTAGAAGACCCGTAATGATACCAATTATATGTATAAGGAGGTGTACCGCCAATTGCACTTACTGAAATACCACCAATTGTGGAAGGACAATGGGGATTTACAGTTGTAAATGTATAGTTTATAGGCGGCATTCCTGGAAAGATGCCACTTACAGGAGTTAAAGCTGGAATATTCAATACACCAGTATATACAACATCTCCTGTATAATTCCATAAAGTATCAGTATATCCGGAAGTAATTGTATCTACTTTGCTATTAATCCCAAAGTAACCATATAGTGCCACACTCGGTCTATGGGTTGTTCCTCCGTTCCAATATACAGCATAGGGTAGGCTCACGGTGGTGGGTATATGTGCAACCAAAACACCATTTGTATCGCAGGGGGTTGTTACTAAAGTAAAAGTAACCGTATCTTGTGCATAAGAAAACGTTATACTTGCTATTAAAACCAATACTAATAAAGTTAATTTTTTCATGGTAGTTTACTTTAGATTTTAAAAGTAATAAATATTTTTGTAAAACAATATTATTTAATTATTAACACTAAAAAATTTTAAAATTATATAAAACAGAAATGACAAATCTTGAAGATTTGTCATTTCTAAACATGTAATCATTTTTATACTATAAATACCCTATCTCATTACCACTAATTTCTGTGTTTGTAATTTACCGTCCATATTGATGGTTACAAAATAGATACCGTTGGCTAATTGATTAAGTGATTGTGTTATTGTTTGTAATCCGGCTTGTAAATCAAGGGTTTTACTTATTAAGGTTCTTCCACTTATATCTGCGATATTCATTTGTGCATTAGCAGGTGTATTGCAGTCTATTTGAATATTAACCGTATTGGTAGCAGGGTTAGGATATACTTTAAAGAAATCGTTTATAATTGCTATTTTGTTTACTTCGTTTACAGCTATTAAGGTATTTAAAGTAGTATTTGTTTTAATAGGTGCATTGTAATCAAAATAGATAGATGCACTGTTTTTAAACTGTGTACCTAAAGCAAGTCCGGGTCTTGTTTTTATGCTGTAGGTAAACATACCGCTGCTTGCTTTGTCGTTTGTGGAGCTTAATGATGGCAGATTTATGTTTTTGAAAGTAAAAGTGGCTACACCTGTTTGACTGATAGTAATTTTACAAGGAGCCGATTCAAAAACGGGTTCTAAAGTAGTAAAGTCTAAATTAGGGTCTAATGTATCTATAACAACAATATTTTGTGCCGGTGCAGTACCTGTATTTTGGAAATGTACCATATATTGCAAATTAGAATCGGCATACGTAATAATACCGAATGGTCCGCTGCCTTTAGGGTTTACTTCTTTAAAATTAGGGTCGAATGAACTTACGATAGTTGTGCTAAAGTAATTTACATTATTCCAAGGTGAATAGTCTGTTAGCCAATTATTCATAGGTGCTGCATAGGATACGGAATCTTTAAATAATACACTGGTTCCTAATGGTATAAATGTAGGTACTAGATAATCTACATAAAATAATTGCGATGCACCCGGTGCTAAGGATAAAGCAGTACCACCAACGGTATTATAATAATTAGTACTGTCTAAATTAAAAACTCCTGACGGTGTATAGCTTGCACCAAATAATTGTCCATCAGTACGATAGCCGCCTAATATATTGGTTTCTGTAATTGTACCCTGATTTTTTATAATACATGCTTGTGTATAGTCATTTCCGGGTATAGCCCAATTCCAATCCCAAGTGCATACATGCATACTGTGTATCGGATTAATAGAATTTGCGAAGTCAACCACATGTATACAACCGGTTGAAGAACTTGTGGTTACAACAATATTGTTTGCTTGGCAAGAAGAAAGAGGGTAAAAACTACGTATAGTTTCTGTAATTGTATAAGTACCCGATGGCACTATAAAGTAATAGTTTCCGGAATCATCGGTATAAGTATAACCCATACCACTGCAATGTATTTGCATATTTTGTACACCCGGTTCGCCTGCATCTCTGGTACAATTGCCGTTCATATCATAATACACATTTCCTTTTATAATACAAAAGCAAGAACTGTCGGCAGTATTATAATCCACATAAGTATAATTCCAAGGGGAGTTACAACCTACGGCATCCGTAACACTTGCCCAATAAGAACCCGGTGTTATGACACTTGTAGGTATGCCGGAAATAGTACTTGTAGTAGCGCCGGTATTCCAATGATAGGTATAGGGAGCAGTACCACCATAACCGTTAACGGTAGCACTTGCATCTGAAACAAATTTACAACTTGCAGGTGTAGTAGAAAAACCAACGCTAACCGGAGAATAATCTAATATATAACTGCAATGGGTTGCACTGCAACCGTTAGCATCGGTAACGGTAACATAATAAGTACCGGCTGGTTTACTTGAAATGGAAGACGTGGTCGCACCTGTTGTCCATAAATAAGAATAAGGTGCTAAACCACCGGTAGCTACAATACTAATACTGCCGTTAGACAAGGTACAAAGTGCCGGTGTAGAAGTGTAGCTTATATTGATAACGTCTATTGGTGGCACTACTACAGTACCATCCTGAATGCAACCAACGGCATCTACAATATGAAACGTATAATTACCTGCACCAAGTCCCGTTGCGGTAGCAGTTGTTTGTATGGGGCTGGTGTACCACGTTATGTTATAAGGTGCTGTACCACCTGCAATAGTAAGTGTGGCAGTACCTGTATTTGATGTACATAAACTGGGTGTAGCAGTATAAGTAACCGTAATAGGTGTTGAAGAACTGATATAGCCGCTGCCTACACCTGTACAACCATTAGAATCTGTTGCGGTAACAACATATAAACCGGGAGCTAAACCTGATTGAGATTGTGTGGTAGCACCATTGTCCCAAGTATAGGTATAGGGATTAACACCACCTGAACCAAAAGCTATAAGCCCACCATCGTGAGCCAAGCAAGTAGCCGGTGTAACCGTAACAGGCACCGTTATAGCTATACTTTGTAACACCTCTGTAAGTGTACTTGCTACACAACCCATAGCATCTGTTACCGTTACATTATAAGCACCTGACACTAAACTGCTAATTGAAGGAGTAGTAGCACCGTTTGACCACAAATAAGTAAAAGGAGGAACCGGAGAGCCACCTGAACCGATTGTTACTGAAGCTGTACCATTAGTGCAATTGGCAACGGTAGAACTAGCAGTTACCGAATAGGTAGGAGTAGCCATTATGGTATCGCCATTGAAAACAGAATAAAGAGTAAAGCTGCCATACATACACCCTGCTGCATCTGTAATATGAATACCATATACTGTGCCAGAAGTAAAAGTTGTACCAGTTGTTAAAACTGCCGGATTAGTTGTAGCCATAACTGTCGTTGTATAATAGTTATACCACTGATATGTATAGGGAGCTGTACCCCCTGTTATAGTAACTGATGCTGATGTAGAAGAGCCACAAAAAGGAGGGATAGGATTAAAAACAAAAGTGAAAGGTGGTGCGCCTGCAAAAGAACCTGTATCTACTATTGTATAACTAGAATCATAAACATAAATATGTACGGGAGAACCTGTATAATTATAAAGGGTATCGGTAAGTAAAGTATAGCCTGAATGAAAATAAATTCCATAAGTAGTGCCTCCATGCCAATTAACGTAATAAGAGGAAGAACCTGAGCCGGAATAATGGGCTACTAAAACACCGTTTGTGTCGCAAGGTGCAGTTACGAGCGTAAAGGTTACAGAACCTACGGCGGACGATTTGTTTATGCCTGCCATAAAAATAAGTAGCGTGGCAAAAAATAATAGAATTTGTTTTTTCATTGTTTTGATTTTTTATAAGTTAACAATAATGTGGATAGAATAGTAGTTGCCACAACTATTAAGACGCAAAAACTATTAAAAATGTTAGGAATGTTGTAAAAAAAGTTTTTAACTTTGTTTATTAATTAAGAGTTAAAAAATGGTTGTTTTTAGTGTTATTATGGTAAATAATGAAAGAAAATAAAATTTATTATTTTTCAGTAACTATTCTGGTATGCTAAATAAAAAGCAAATATTTTTTTTTAAAAATCCTGAAAGCACGCCTGTAAGGTATTTTTTCAAGTTACCAATTAGTAACATTCTCATTTATAAATATAATGAGAATTATTTTAACACTTGAAAATTTAATAAACTGTAATAACAAAGATTCTGTTTTCTAATTCGCTACAATTACCTTTGCTACTATGACAAAATTCTTTTTAAGAAAAAAAATTGGCGACCGCGTAATAAATGGACATCCTTGGATATTTGGAAATGAATTAGGCGATAGCAGTGGCACAAGCGAACCGGGAGATATAGTTGAAGTGTATTCTTCTAACGGTTCGTTTGTTGGCAAGGGATATATTAACCCACAATCACAAATAAGAATTCGGCTTTTAACCAGAAATAAAGATGAAGAAATAAACAATACTTTTTTTCACAATAGAATTTTAGAAGCTTGGCAATATAGAAAAGAAATAGGTTATACCGAAAACTGTAGATTAATTTTTGGTGAAGCAGACGGAATGCCTGCTTTGATAATTGATAAATTTAATGATTATTTTGTTATACAGACTTTGGCATTAGGTATAGAAAAATGGAAAAGTGCTATTGTGGAAGCATTACAAACCATTTTTTCTCCAAAAGGTATTTACGAACGTAATGATGTACCTGTACGTACATTAGAAGGATTAGAATTAATAAAAGGATTTCTTTCTACACCTTTTGATACCAATATTATTATAAATGAAAATGGATTAAAATTTAATATAGACATTGAAAACGGGCAAAAAACTGGTTATTTTTTAGACCAACAAGATAACAGACGCGCCATACAGCATATAGTAAAAGGGGCAAATGTGTTGGAAGCTTTTTGTTACACCGGTTCATTTTCTGTACATGCTGCACACTATGGTGCTAATAGTGTAAGAGGTTTAGATATATCTGAAAATGCAGTTGCAATGGCTCGCCGTAATGCAGAATTAAACGGTTATGAAAATAAATGTAAGTTTGAAGCTGTCAATGCATTCGATGTTTTAAAGCAATGGGTAAAAGATGGCAGAAAATATGATGTTGTAATTTTAGACCCTCCTGCATTTACTAAAAGTAGAGAAAACATTCAAAAAGCCATTACCGGATATAAAGAAATAAATTTACGCGGCATGAAACTTGTAAAACCGGGTGGCTTTTTAGTTACAGCTTCTTGTACCAATTTGGTTAGTCCGGAAGTATTTTTAGAAACAATTGCATTAGCAGCAAAAGATGCCAAACGCACTTTAAGACAGGTTATCTGGCAAACACAAGCATCAGACCACCCTATTCTTTGGAACGTGCCTACTACGCAATACCTTAAATTTTTAATAGTTCAGGTAATGTAAATTTTAGTATTATGTTGCAAGTTTAATATCTAATTTAAATTAAAAAAAACGCTAAAAACATACTATTAAAATCATTTCCTAAATGTAACTGCAAAACCCTACCTTTGCAGCTAATTAATTAGGATTTTACCTTTTATGATAAGCCGAAGGAATATCCGGGTTAAAGTAATGCAAACACTTTATTCTGTTGCATCGCTTGAAAACGGAGTGAATGGATTTAGGAATATTGCAGCAAAAATGCTTGATGATAAGTTGGAGCATGTTATTGAAACATTTACAATTTCGGTATTATATACTTTGCGAGTATCGCAGTTTGTAGAAACAGATGCCGCTAAAAGATCTATTAAATACTTACCTACTACCGAAGATTTAAATGTTGATATTCAAATTGCAGCCAATGCTTTTGTAATGTCTATTGTGGGTAATAAATCGTTTCAGGATAAAATAGAAAAATCTAAATTAGAACGTTTTATTGACGATGAATGGGTAAAGAAAATATATAAAAATTTCATCAAAACCGATGAATACATAAACTATATTTCAACTAAAAATCATAATATTAGCGAAGAAAGAGATATTATTAGATTTATTTGGGAAAAGCAAATTCTAGCAAATGAAGACATGGTTGCTAATTTTAATGATGAAATATCAGGATGGGAAGACGACTGCGAATTGATAACCATGTTAATGCAGAACTTTTTTAACAGCAAATCTAAACCTGATTTTTTGAAATTGTTATCTGCTGAAAAATTAGAATATGCACAAGACTTACTTTCTGCTGTTTTAGGCAAAGATTCCCTTTGTTTAGAAATAATAGAACCTAAATTAAATAACTGGGATAAAGAAAGGGTAGCCAATATTGACATGCTCCTTTTAAAAATGGGTGTTTGTGAGTTTTTATTTTTTCCTACAATACCTACAAAAGTAACTATAAATGAATATATTGATATTGCAAAACAATACAGCACCCCACAAAGTGGACAATTTATTAATGGGGTATTAGATAATATACTAAAAGATTTAGTTAAAGAAGATAAAATTCATAAACAAGATCGTACAAATAAATTATAAATTTGCACAGAATATGAAACAGCGTTTTTTTATACTTTTCATGCTGGTAATAGGCACTACAGCATGCAACAACAACAGTAATAATGGTGCAGGGCTCATTAATAACCCACACTCAGCCAACGGTATGGACACCGTTGCTGCAGCTCGCAAACCTACAATGGACTTTGTAGATACTACACATGTACACGATTTTGGTGTAATAAAACAAGAAGATGTGGTATCCTACGATTTCGCATTTGTAAACCATGGCAAAACACCTTTAATAATTAATGGTGCGGTAGGTTCTTGCGGATGTACAGTACCCGAATACCCTAAAACGCCCATACAACCGGGCGAAGGCGGTAAATTAAAAGTAACGTTTAATTCGGCAGGTAAATCAGGCTTGCAAAATAAAACAGTAACTATTACTGCAAATACCTTAAAGGGTACAGAGATGTTATTTATAAAATCGCAAGTAATAGTACCCGAAAAATCAGATAAGCCTGCAACTAAATAAATAAGTATTTTAAAACAAAACAAAAATAAAAATGCAATTAAATTTTCTAACAATTTTACTGGCCGATGCGCCGGCACCTCCGGGAAGTAATCCCACTACCATGATTTTTATTATGGCTGCAATGTTTGTAGTAATGTATTTCTTTATGATACGCCCACAAGCAAAACGTGCCAAAGAAGAAAAAAGTTTTGCTGACAGCATAGCTAATGGCGAACAAATTGTTACTACTGCCGGTATTCATGGTAGAATAAACAGAATTAACGAAGACGGCACTATGCAATTAGAAATTAGCAGAAGTACTTTTATGACAATAGACCGTTCTGCGGTTTCAATGCAAATGACCCAAGCTTTCAGAAAAAAATCGGAAGCTTCAGCAACAGTTACAACTCCTGCTACCACTAAATAAAAATATTGCCAATGCTTAAAGTTGGTATTACAGGCGGTATAGGCTCAGGTAAATCATTAGTATGCCAAGTGTTTAAAACACTTGGCATACCTGTGTTTAATGCCGATGAAAGTGCCAGGTATCTAATTGAAAACAATAAAACATTAGTAGAAAAAATTATAAATCTATTTGGAAATTCTATTTATATAAATGGAAAATTAGATAATAAAACAGTTTCAGCTATCGTTTTCAATCAACCGAAAAAACTAAAAAAATTAAACGAATTAGTGCATCCTGCTACTATTGAATTTGGCAGACAGTGGCTATTAAAACAATCTGCACCCTACTCTATTAAGGAAGCTGCACTTTTTTTTGAAACAGGCAGCAATAAAGAATTAAATATTATTATTGGTGTATATGCACCTAAAGAATTACGAATACATCGTACCATAAAAAGAAGCGGACTAACCAAAGAACAGATTGAAAGCCGCATGGCAAGCCAAATGAATGATGATAAAAAAATGAAAAGATGTGATTATGTAATTATCAATGATGATGTGCAAGCTATTATTCCACAAGTATTGAGAATTAATGAAATGCTTATTGCTAAATCTAAAGAAATATAAAAAATGTCATAAATTTACTTTCTATTTATTGCTGTTTGCATAGAGATTTTGGTTGTAAATAATAATACAAACAGATTAAGGTCTTACTTAATAAAAGTATAATGCAGGCTTCTTCCTTAAAAAAATATACCGAACAAATAACTGATGATGAATTAAAATTTCTGAAAGACAAGGAATTAGAAGAACGCCAACCCTATTACAAAGTTTACCGATTATTCACGATTGCAAGTTTTGTTTTCCCCTATATTTTTGCTTGGTATAGAGCTAAAGATGGTATTACTACTGCATTTAGTAAAATAAGATTCTTTACAGTAGCAGGAATACTACTTTTTGTATTCACATTTATTATGTATGTTACCTATCGTGTTTTTCATTATAAATTACAATTAGATATAAAACACAAAACAAAAACAATAGACACCAATAAAATTACAGGGAAAACGTATGTTGCTAACAGCAAAACTTATCACTTTTATTTAGATTCATTAACGAAGATAAGTATTGAAGTTTCGCAGAATGATTTTTATAATTTTGAAATCGGAGATGAAATTTGTATAGAATATTTTACTCTTTCACAAGAATACATTGGCTACTATTAATATACATTGTCTATTACCATCCTGAAGCCAATACATCGGCTATATGTATTGTTTGTAGTGGTATATTATTATGGTTTATATAGCCTTGTAAATGCATCAAACAAGAAACATCGGTAGATATTATATATTTTGCACCTGTTTTTAAAGCACTTTTCACCTTAGTTTGTGCCATACCTATTGATATAGGTTCGTATTTAATAGCAAAAGTACCTCCAAAACCACAACAAGTTTCACATTCATCCATTTCTACAAGTTCTAAACCCTTTACTTGGCTCAATAAGGAGCGTGGGCCTTGTTTTATACCACATTCCCTCAAGGCTCCACAGGCATCATGATAAGTTGCTTTTGTTTCAAAAACCGCACCTAAATCAGTTACTTTAAGTATTTGGGTTAAAAACTCTGTAAATTCAAACATATTTCCACAAACCATATTACTTAGGTTGTGTTCAGAGCTATCATTAAATAATTTTCCGTAAAAATTGCGTACATACCCTGTACAAGAGCCACTGGGGCTTACAATATAATTATTCTGACTAAAATCGTGTATAAATTTTTTTGCTACCGACTGTGCCTCTTTTCTATAACCGGAATTAAAAGCCGGCTGTCCGCAACAGGTTTGATTAGGATTGTAAGAAACAGAACAACCTAATTTCTCTAAAATTTTAACCATATTCATGCCCGTTTGCGGATATAACTGATCTACAAAACAAGGAATAAATAATTGAACAGAAATCATATTGCAAAAGTAAGACTTAATATTATTGCAATGTTACAATTTTATTAGCCAAAGTACTACTAAGGTATCAAAATTTATGAATTATAGTAATTAAAATGCACTCCGCTATTCCCAAAAACCGTTCTGGACTCACCCAGTTGGGAATCCGGAAGAACCCAGATGTTATATATCCCTATTGGTATGGGTTAGATATGTCATATCAAAAAAAAGATATGACATATCGTGCATTGTATATACATTGGTTTAGAAGATACCCAAATGCTATTGGAAATAGCTCGTTTATTTCTAAAACTATTTTGGGAAGTATATTTTTTGTAATTTGTTGATAATGAAGTAATTGTAAAAATAAAACTGCTCATTAATTGCCCCTACGCCCAACTTTGGCATAATAGGAGGTTAAACAGCAGCGGATGCTGCTACATTTTAGGTCTAAGATAGAACCTTAGACCAGTGGTGAAATCAGTAAGAACGTGCATAGCAAAATGTAAACAAAATTTTACTAATTTAGCAGTAGTAACTTGAATTCAGGTTGCAAACCGGCTGATTTTCTAGACACGAGTTTGCTCCGCACTTAGCCCTGCTAAAAACTCGCGCCAGACGGAGGTCTATCTAAAAAATCTTCACGCCAACTAATCTACCAATTTCCGATTCTGATTCTGTTCCAAAAACATAATGGCAAATGTGCCATGGTGTGTAGGTTTTTCGGATGCTGTGTAATAATCTGATGCCTGACAATATCTTTTGTATTCCGATTTTGACAGTCTCGCAATATTTGCAACACTATATTCTATGCTAGATTTTTCAGAAAAAATAGCTGCAAATTTTGCGGCAATTTGCATTTTAGCTGGAGATATGTTTATGCCTGTGAAATTTATTGTTCTTGTAACAGATGTGGGGAGATTTCGTGTCATTGGAGAAGATTTCTTGACTAATGACGGAAAATTATCACCTTTAAGTTTGCCTGATATAATCTTGTTTATAACATCCCCTTTACTCCTTAATATTTCAATTTGTTCCTTCAATTTTTTATCTTCTTCTAATACAAAAGCATGAATATCACCATACGGATTAGATAGGTGTAATGCTAAGGCATCATCTGCATCCCTTGCAGCCAAAGCATATTCCGCTGCTTTTTCTCTTTTGCCATGTCGTGCCTCAGCCCATGTCAACTTAGAATTTTCTTCTAACTCTTCTAACTTGGCTTCCCAAACTTTCCTTTCAGCATTTATTAATTGCGTAGCTTGTATATGATCGAAATCTCCGTTATTAAATTTTTCGATAAATGCTGTTTTGGCATCCTTGTATTCTCTTTCAGTAAACAATTTATGCCCAATTAAATCTTCAATCTCCTTGCGGGAAAAATTCATACCTATCCCATCTGTATTTGTAATAGTAGCGTAGCCATTTACATATTCTACTGCATCATTTGGCTTCTTAATTATTTCTCCATTGGAATTGAATAAATAATTTTCAAAACCGGGTATTTCAATTTGTTCCATTATTACCATAGCATATATTGTTTTAAAATTAATAATAAAACCTAAAGCTTCTAATTCTCTTTTTAGTTTATACCTACTATCAATGATGTATGAATCTATGAGCCTTTTACCTTTTATAGCCGCCCATTCCTTCACATTCTTAATCGTCACCTCTTGCCATTTGAGTAATTCAGATTCATCCAGATAATTATCATCTACATTATTCCTGGCAATCCTTGCCACACTTTTTATTATTTCAAGGAAAGAGTCGTACTCAGGCCTATCTTTAAAGTGTTCAATAATTTTCTCAACATTTGCTCCTTTTGTTATCAATACAAGTTCTCTTTGAGTCTTATCTTCTTCTTCGGAAGGACGAGGAAACTCGAAACCGCAATTTTTACATGTTCTTGCTGCTGCGGCATTCACAAAACAACATTCAGGACAAGATTTAACAGGCGGTTTCCCGTTCCTCGGAATATATGGATTGTGAAATATATCTTCCCAATCTCTTTCATCGTTCCAATCGCCATGTGCTAAAGCGTTGCCTCCCAAATCTAAAATAATGAATTTTCGTTTATCTATCTCCAGACACGGCCGCGCTCCTCTGCCACACTTCTGAAGCCAATATGAAAGCGATTTCATTGCTGAATTTACTATTACCGTTTCAATTGTTGGTTCATCAAAACCAGTAGTTAAAATTCCCACATTACAAAGGATAGCATCAGGATTATTCTTTAACCAACTCAAACATTCAGCCCGGTAAGCTGGTGGATCATTTACACTATCAAGATGCCGTGCATTTAAACCGGCTTTAAACATTTCATCTGCCACTAATTTACTATGAGCGACATTTGCATTAAAACAAATTGCCTTCTTACCAAGAGAAAACTTATTGTATGCATCAATGGTATTCTGAATTTGCTTTTTATTACTAAACTTTTCACCCATTGATGTTTCATCATACTCATCTCCTGTAACATTTAAGTCCAATTCATCTCGATTAATATCATTATCAATCGAAAAGGTGAGGTTTTGAGCCAATCCCCTGTCTTTTATAGTTTGATTTAGTTTGATTAATTCCCCGATGGAACATCCAACTACAATATCATCATAATAATTTTTGATCGGGTCTTTTTTCGTTGAATGGATAGGTGTTGCAGTAAATCCAATGATTTTTGCAGCCGGAAAATGAGGAAATATTTTTTTGAAATTGCTCATATGGGCTTCATCAATTATTACCAAGCCCACATTTTTCATAAGATTAAAAGTTTTTGTATCTTTTAATCTGTTTTTCAGCGTTTCAACCATTCCTACATAAACTTTACTTCGCTGGATATTTTTATTGTCAACGTCTATCTTTTCAGAGCCAACGTTGTACCAATTAAATAATACACTCCTTGTTTGATTTAGAAGCTCCATACGATGCACTACAATTAAAACATCCTTGTGCATTTTTTTTATGTAGTCATTTACAATGCTTGCAAATACCACTGTTTTTCCACCGCCCGTAGAAAGTTGAGCCAATATGGAATTGTCTTTTCCTAATGACTTCAAAATATTTTCAACAAAGGACTGTTGATATGGCTCCAGTTGGTGTTGCATATGGTGATGTAATTTTAAAAACGTGGCTAAGATATGCTAAAGATATTAGAACATGCAATTTCCCGTCGTGACCCTTTCTGGCGAGAGTTTGTAGCGGGGCTAATCGCGTAGCAAACTCATGTCTTGAAAATCAGCCGGTTTGCAACCGGAATTCAAATTACTGCTACTAACTCGTGTGTAATGTATCAAAAACAACAAAGTCCCAACTTTTCTAAGCCGGGACTTTGTGTAATTTTTCTTATTCTTATTCTTTCTACTATTCTTTAATCATTCTCTGCAACACTTTCTCGTTGCCACTTGTAAACTCTACCATATAAACACCTGCTGCCAATGTACTTATAGGTATGCTTACCGTCTCTTTGTCTTCCATGCCCAGAGTATTACTATACACACATACACCGCTTATAGATAATATCCGTATGCTCGTTTGTGCTTTTGTTGCTGCACTAAAGCTGATATGCACTGTTTCTGTAGCCGGATTAGGTAATAATAGCACTTTTAAGCTCGCTCCTGCACCGGTGCTTATTGGTGTTTCTGCGGGTTGAACACCCAACTCAAAACGATTGTTACCTTGCGATTCCACATCCTTATTTATCGTAAATCTATATTCGGTTCCTTCACTCAATAATTCATATTTATTTAAGTATTTATCGTGCAGATAAACAAGACCTCCATTGGATACCGTGTATTGACTTGCTTTAATAATGAAATCTTGCTCCATATTGCTCGTAAGTCCTAAGGCTATTACTTCTCCTTCTTTATACGGGCGGGCATCTTGGCATAGCGGGTGGTGGTCGGCAGACCAACTGTAAAAATTCAAATCCGGATTTACAGGTTTGCCTCCATCATAATGAACATCTTCATTTTCTGTTGCCAAGGCATTGAATTTGATTCTTAAATTATCGTATAAGTTATAATTGGCATCATAAACATCTAAAGATATTAAATCGGGTATTTGTCTTACTTGGTTTAATACCTGATAATCTACTGATACAGATTTATTGCTTTCTGTGAACGGTAAATAAGCTCCATCATTTAAGGCTCTAACTTGGAATGAGGAGTTAGCCGGGATTACATAATTAGGAGTCGTACTGAAATCTACCGATGTCCAGTGTCCGCTAACACCTGTAAGACCATTCCATACCCAGAATACCGTTCCGTTTAATTGTCCGCTTGCATTATTACATACCGCTGCAATATCCACAGGAGCAGGGTACGGATTACTTAAATTGTTGTAATCCTGAGCAGGAATACCTGCTACCATCAATGTTCCTTTTACCAATGGCATGTG
>CAIWXG010000480.1 GCA_903916555.1 uncultured Bacteroidota bacterium | reverse complement strand
TTATAAAATAATATTTACTTTTGTAATTCACAAAATACTATTTTCTAATGAAAATTAAAATCCTACTCGTCGCATCATTAATTTGTACTACTAGTTTTATTGGATGTCAAAAAGGTAATACTGGTCCAACTGGTGCATCAGGAGCTAATGGAAATACTAATGTACATTCTTACACATTTACTGTTAATACTTTGGATTGGTTAGTTGCACAAAAGGGTTATTATTATGCTGATATTCCTTTTTCTCAAATTACTCAAGACATAGTAGATAATGGCACTGTATCTATGTTTTATTCCTTGAATTCAACTGGAACTAATTGGATTGCCTTGCCATCAGCAATAGTTACATCTACTTTATCACTCTATTATGGTTTTAATTATAGTCTTGGAAATATAAGGGTTTATGCTGAAAATTCAACAAATGGTATAATAACTTTTCCCAATCCAACATATTATAAATCTGTTATAATATCAGGCACTTTAAGAAAATTAAATCCTCATACAAATTGGAATAATTATAATGAAGTTATAAAATTAATAAACGAAAACACCGAAATACAATTAAATGTTACAAATACAATATATTAAGTATGACCTAAATAATTTTATGAAAACAGGTATTAAGATTGTTTTTTGCTTGACTTTTATCCTTATTGGGTATTCTGCATTTAGCCAAGAGCATAAGATAATGGAAAGTAAAGATGGCAAGAAGGATGCTATGATAAGTATTTACCCTACAGTAATGAATATACTATATGCAGGTGTAAGAAACCCGCTTACTATTACATCACCATTTATACCTTTAGAAGAATTAGAAGTAAGTATTACTGATGGTAAAGTAACTGGTAAGAATGGGAGATATATGGTAACTGTTAATACCCTTGGCGAAAAGACATTAACCGTATCACAAAAAAAGGAGAACGGAGAAGCTATTGTATTAAGCAAAGCCTATTTTAGAAGTAAAAAATTGCCACAAGTTCATGCCAAATTCATGGGTAGTGGTGGTGGGTATATTAAACTTGACAGTAATAATATTGGTGATAAATTAGTTGTTGAATTGGATGATTTTGAATTTGATACGAAATATAAAATTACTGAATTTTCTTTTCGTTTTGAAAGACCAAGAGGTGGTGATCCACTTATTTATTCATCGAAAGATGAAAACATAACTACAGATATGCAATATTGGCTTAAAAAAGAAACACGTAGTGCTGTGTTTTTTTTCTTTAATATTAAAGCTTTAGACCCTTTAGGAAATATACAAAATATAGACCCAATTTTTTTCTTTGTAGAATAGTCAGCTAATACATTGGCTTATTGCTTTAAGTGTATTTATTTATTCTCAATAGCAATTATTTCAATTCACTTAATGCAACACTCATGCGTTCCATAGCTAATTTTAATTGGTCTAAAGAGGCGGCATAAGAAATACGAATACAACCCGGTGCACCAAAAGCACAACCACAAACAGTTGCTACATTTGCTTTATTTAATAAGTACATACTAAATTCTTCATCATTAGTAATTGTTGTTATGCCATCACTTTTACCATAAAAAGAACTAATTTCAGGGAATGCATAGAAGGCACCTCCCGGCATATTTGTAATAACACCCGGCATTTTTTTAAGAGCACCTATAATATAATCTCTACGCTCTCTAAATGCCTCTGTCATTTTTTTTGTAGCATCTAACGAACTTAACAATGCTGTTATAGATGCTTTTTGTGTAATGGAATTAGCGCCTGAAGTAAACTGAGCCTGCAATTTTTCGCATGCCTGTACTAATACTTTTGGCGCTGCCATGTAGCCCAATCGCCACCCTGTCATAGCAAAGCCTTTAGACATACCATTTATTACTACAACCCTATCTCTTAATTCTGTAAATTGTGCAATACTTTCATGATGACCAATGAAGTTTATGTATTCATAAATTTCATCGCTGATAATAACAATTTGCGGGTATCTTTTAAATACTGAAACCAAACCTTCTAACTCTTTTTTAGAGTAAACCGAACCCGTAGGGTTGCAAGGAGAAGAATATATAAATAATTTTGATTTAGATGTAATGTTTTGTTCTAATAATTCAGGAGTTAATTTAAAGTCATCTTTAACACCACAGGGAATAAATTTAGGAATACCACCTGCAAATAACACTAAAGAACTATATGTAACCCAATAAGGTGTTGGAATAATAACCTCATCACCCGGATCTACAATACTTAAAATTGCATTAGCCAAACTTTGTTTAGCTCCTGTTGATACGATTATCTCCTCTTTTGAATAATCTAAATTATTATCTCTTTTTAATTTTATGCTTATTGCTTCAAGCAAATCACCAATACCTGCAACGGGAGTATATTTTGTGAAACCATCATTTATAGCTTTAATTGCAGCCTCATTAATATGTTCCGGTGTTCTGAAATCGGGCTCGCCTAAACTTAAATCAATTACATTAATACCTTTTGCCTTTAGTTCCCGACTTAATTTAGCCATTTTAATTGTCTGAGGCTCGGTAATGGTACTTAATCTTTGTGCTATTTGCATCTTTTTATTGCCTATGATGAGAAGTACAAATATACATGTTTTTATCAGCTTTTGAATATTGCACACTTCTAAGAGCAAAATTTATTAGTTTTGTAGCCACCTAAATATACATCAAATGTTTCAAATTATAGTTAATAAAAATGCATATAACGTTTCTTGCGATGACAATCAATATACTTTAAATGATGCAAATGTAAATTTAGATATAAGCGAACAAGCCAATGGTTTAATAAGTGTTTTAGTAGAGAATAAAAGTTATACGGCTATTGTTGAAAAAATAGATAAAAAGAGCAAAGAAGTAACATTGAAAATTAATGGTCATAATTATACCGTATCTATAAAAGAACCTATTGACCAATTATTAAACAAGATGGGGCTTGATTTAAAAGCCAATCAAAAAGCTGAACCCATTAAAGCTCCTATGCCTGGTATGATTCTTAAAATATTAGTGGAAGTAGGACAAAAGATAGAAAAGGGTGATGGATTAATAATATTAGAAGCAATGAAAATGGAAAATATTTTAAAGGCATCTGCTACAGCAACAGTAAAATCTATAAAGATTGCCGAAAAAACAGTTGTTGAAAAAGGTACAGTATTAATTGAAATGGAATAATTAGCAATTTACTTTTAACGATAGTGCCTATTACTATTATAATTATTTTTATTCTTTGATTTGTTTTCGCATTGCATATAATTAAATAGCAAACCGATATTGATTCCTAAAGTATTAAAAGAAATATTATCGCTTGTGTTATCGTTCGTAACCGGATAGTATTTTGCTGGGTAAGCATGGAAAGAATAATAACCTTCACCGGTAATATAAACCCTACTGTTTATAGGTGCAAAAACTCTATGTAATAGTTCCCATTTTTTGCCAAAGGTGATACTATATGTTTTTGCTTTGCCCATGTCGTCGCTTTGATAAGCGGAACCATTAGCTAAAGTAATGTCTTTTGTGCTATAGGTTCTACCATTGCCAAATATGAAATAGCCACCACTTATTAAGTCTATTTTTAATAACCAGCCGAAATAGCTTTCTTTTTGTTTTTCTATAAGTCTTTTTGTATTACTAAATTCATCGTAATAGATAAAACCGGTAGGTGAAGGCATACCGGCAAAATCTAAACCTAAAGAAACATGCACAATATCACTTTTATGTACCAAATTGGGGCCTACCGTTAGTCTAAATCCAAAAGGTACTGCGGAACTACCCGATATATTGTCGGCACCAACAAATACATAAGACCAGCCACTGTAAAGCTGTGCAGATGCATTGAAATAACTCAAAATATCTGTTTGTGCAAATGTCGGTATTGCTAATAATAAAAAAAAGGAAAGTAGTAGGTGTTTCATATTATAAAAGCTGAGACTTAATTATGAATCTTATTTGTTTGTTAGTTATTATCGATGGGTTTCTTTTATAAGTTAAAGTATAAGTACTAGCAACTGAATTAGCTACTTTATTAAATATATTTTGAATTTGGTCGTAACTGCCCGATGGTTCATAAAAGCCACCATTCATTGCTAACTGGTTCATTGCAATTGGGTCCACACCACCATTATCAGTAAAGCCAATACTATAAGAACTTATTTTAGGAGCAGTAGTACCGGTAAGTCTTTGTATAATACCGGCATCGGTTGAAAATTGTGTTTGTGTACCCCAGTAATTATTAATGCCGTCAGTAAATGTTACAATTGCCTGAGCTTGTGCATTGGACATACTTAATATATCTAAGCCTGTATTTACAGCTTCAAAAAGAGCTGTTTGTGAATTATTGATAACACATGTGTCAATAAAATTTTTGGCTAATGTGTAGCTTTTTGTTAGAGGATATTGTCTAATGTTGGTTGAGAATACAACTAGCCCAACAGAAGCACTGTCTTGAGAAGCACCTGCAACAATATCAATAAAACTTTTTGCATCTTGTTTAATTTTAGCAACATTATTTTCTAAAGAACCACTATTATCTAATACTAAAACACAACTTAATGATTGTGTCGTTTTAGCAAAAAGAGTATCTTCAACATCAACTGTATAACCTAAATTGGTGGTTTTTTCTTCAACCGTTATGGAATCGGGGGTAGATAACACATGGTATGTTCCGGAGTTATCCTGAAATCTTATATTATTTAATTTAAGATAAACATATCCATTTGAATCAATACCAGTAGCAATAGGGATTGGCATATTGATAGATATCGAATTGATTGTTAATGTAGGTTGCGAAGGACTTCCTAAATAATTATATGTTGCATCAATAATGATGCTTTTATAATAGGGGTCTATTTTACCTTTATTACAATTTAAAAAAAACAGTGAAATGAACATTATTAATAATAAAAAATAGTGTTTTTTCATAAATATTTTTATCAAATGTTAAACTTTTGCACAAGATAAAAGTTTTTCTAAATATTTTCCAAAAAGTTTTTCTAAAAAAATAGATTTGTTTTCATTTGTTTTTGGTGTGTATTTTGGGCATACCCTTTCTACTACTTTAGATGAGGAAATAAAATTTTTGGATACTGATACCAATACATTATGGTTATTATTATAAAACAAACTACTCTTTTAAACTTCTAAAATCAACAGCTACTAATTTACTTACACCTGCTTCTTGCATTGTAACACCATAAATAACATCAACCGATGCCATTGTTTGTTTGTTATGGGTTACAATAATGAACTGTGAATTGTCAGAAAATTTCCGAATCATTTGTGTAAACTTACCCACATTGGCATCATCAAGTGGAGCATCTACCTCGTCTAAAATACAGAAAGGAGCAGGTTTAATTAAATAGATAGCAAAAAGAAATGCTGTAGATGTTAGCGTTTTTTCTCCGCCTGATAATTGTGTTAGTGTACTTGGTTTTTTCCCTTTTGGTTGGGCATATATTTCTATATTACTTTCAGCAAGATTGTCAGGTTCAGTAAGGCTTAGGTTGCAATTGTCATCGGCAGTAAACAAGGCTTTAAACACTTGAACAAAATTTTCTCTTACTAAATTGAACGTATCATTAAATTTGGTATTAGCGGTAGTTTCAACCTCCTTTATGGTAGTTAAAAGAGATTCTCTTGCACTTACCAAATCATTTTTTTGTTCTGTAATAAAGGTATGTCGGGTTTTAATTTCGTTAAACGCTTCAATGGCAGTCGGGTTTATTTCACCCATATTGTCAAGCCGTTTTTTTAATTTCTCGGCATCATCAGTCAATTCTTTAACCGTGTGATTGGTAGTGCGTGCTTCATCTAAAATATCATTAAGAACAACTTTAAATTCAATATTTAGTCTTTCGCTTATGCCTGCCACTTGTAGTTTCATGGCATTCAGTTTATCCTTAATACCTAAGAGTATTGTTTCTACCTGTTCTTTTTCCCTTCTTTTTTGATTTATTTGCCCGTCTTGTTTTTCAATATTTTGCCTCAATTGATAGAATGCCCTATCTGTGTCATTTAAAACTTTTTCGTCTGTTTCCTTTTTTACAAGTAATTCAGAAAGTTCTTTATTTATTTGTTGCAGCAGTTTGTCTGTATCTACTTTTTGTGCAAGAATTTGTTGTAATTGTTCTGTACTGGTAGTTATTTGTTTTTTAAGGTCGTTAAATTGATTGTTTTTAAAGCGAAGCTCTTGTTTTATGCTATCAAGTTTGCTGTGTTGTCTTGTATAGTTTATGTTTTGTTTGTTATAATATTGATTGCCTTCGTTGTAACCTAACTCTATTGTTTTAAACTCATTTTCTGCTTTGTTGATATTCTCTTGTAAATATTTTAAGTCTGCACTTATTTTTTCTAATTCTTTTCTAGATAAATCTATTTTCGTGTTATTATCGGTAATCTGTGTTTGCAGTTCTTGCACTCTTTTAGAACTATTATTATTTAACTGTTCGAAATTTTCAATTCTGTGTTCCAGATTTACGCAATGGTTTTGTAATGTATTCATGTCTTTTTTACATTGGTCTATTACTTTATCATTTAACGACAAAGTAAAACCTGTAAGTTGCTTTTGAATATCTGCAATTTGTTGTTTTAAGTTGGTTGTTATTATTGTAAGTTCTTTAATTTCATTAGCCAAACGCTCCAAATTTTTAGCTCTACCAATTTTATTGCCTTCAAAAACACCGGTAGAACCGCCACCAATTGTGTATTTACCTTTAAGGCATTTACCGGTTTTATCTACCAAAACCATTCCGCTTTCAAGGTTGGGGAAATTGAGGGTATTATTAGTTTCGCTAATAAACACATGACCTAATAGATGCTTGGCTATTTCGGAATATTGTTCATCTATATCAATTACACTTAATGCGGCTATTGTACCTTCAGGAATCGCATAGTCTTGGTTATTATATTCGCCTGTTTGATTGAGCAAGAAAAAATTTGCTTTACCTTTCTTGTTTCTGTCAAGCAGTACAATAGCTTTAGCAGCCTCTTCAATATTGGCTACTAAATAGTAGTTAAGGTAATTATCTAATACGTTTTCTAATGCTGTTCGGTATTCATTATTAACTATAAATACATCAGACAGGAGAGGAGATGCGTTATCCCATTCTTTATTTTTCTTCAAAAATTTAATACTATCAGGGTATCCTTCCAGGCTTTCAACCAAAGATTTCAATAAATCATGTTCGTTTTTTTTTGCATCTAATTTTCTGTTTTCCTCTATTAATTGAGACCTTAATTTTTCTATTTGTTCTTGATTCACTAAAATGTTTTGTTTCACATTTTCTTGCCTTGTAGAAAGCTCATTTAATTCATTCTGTTTCAAACTAAGCTTTTGAACCGTTTCTGTTTTTTCTTTTTCTATATTATGTATCTGTGTCTCTCTTATATTCTTTTCATCATGTATTTGTTGTAAACTTCGTTGCAGGTTTATTAAAGAGGTATCTGCAATGGCAACTTTTTTCTCTGCATCAAATTGTATTCTTTGTCTTTGTTGATAATCGGAGCGAAGTTGTTCTAAAAATTTCTTTTTCTCGTCATAGGTTTTCCTTTTTTCATCAACATCTTTTCTTAGTTGCTCCAGCTCATTTCTTAAACTATCTAATACACTCGTTTCTTCACTTGCTTGGTTGTTTGAAAATGTAATAGAGTCATTTAATTTTATAGATTGAACACCGGCACCGCTTAAAAAATCTTTTAAAATAATTTCCCTTTCTTTAAGATGTTCAATTTTTTGTGTTGATAATTTTTTATCACTTTCAAGTTGCCTTATTCTATTTACAAGTTCATTAAATAGTTTTTGTAACAGATTTAGTTCTTGCTCTTTATCAATTAGGCTTACTTTTTGTTGTGCTATTGCCGCTTCTTCTGTAGCAATAATAGCTTCAATCTGTGTTTTTCGGTCAGTTTCAGTATCTTTCTGCTGGTTTAAATCTTTATATTGCTCATTAAAATGTTCTAAACTGGCTTTGGCAAGTTCTATGCTTACATTTTTATATTCGTTTTTTACAAGTAAATATTTTTCAGCCTTTTTGGCTTGACTTTCTAATGTTTTTAAGTTGTTACTTATTTCAAATAAAATGTCTTCAATACGCGATAAATCTTGTTGTGTAGCGTCTAATTTCTGTTTTGCTTCTTTTTTTCTTGTTTTATAAATAGATATTCCTGCTGCTTGCTCTAACATTCTACGGCGGGCTCCGTCTTTATCTTTAATAATATCATCTACCATGCCCAATTCTATAATTGCATAAGAATCATTACTGACGCCGGTATCTAGAAATAAATTATGAATATCTTTTAACCTACATGCCACATCGTTTAAACGGTATTCGCTATCACCGTTTTTAAAAAATTTACGGGTTATAGTTACCGTTGTAAATTCGGTAGGTAATAAATTGCGCGTGTTTTCGAAAGTTAAAGAAACCTCTGCCATGCCCGAAGCGGAACGAGTACGAGAGCCATTAAAAATTAAGTCTTCCAGATTATCAGACCTTAACGATTTTATTTTATGCTCGCCTATTACCCATCTTATGGCATCTACAATATTTGATTTTCCACAACCATTTGGCCCCACAATTCCTGTTATTGGGTTGTCTAATATAATATGAGTTTTGTCTGCAAAAGACTTAAAGCCTTTTATTTCTAAAGATTTTAAACGCAAAACAGTTTTTTTGAGGGACGGCAAAGATAAGCGTTATTTATTTTTTTAGATATGGTATGAACAAATTATATAACAAATTAAATTTAGGTTTATTTAATTGGTATTTCGTTCGTTCTTATTTACATAAATATATGTTTTCTGCAAGTAAGAAGAAATTAGAAGAAAAAGTAGTATATACAAATGGTATTTAAAAAAAAATTAGAATAAAAAGAAAATATTTTATTTTTTATTAAATTTTTACACTACCTTTGGTTTTTATTAATAAAATTAAACATTACAAATGAAAGAAGGTACAGTAAAATTTTTCAATGGAACTAAAGGATTTGGTTTCATTACCCCATCGAATGGTGGAGAGGACATTTTTGTTCACGTTTCAGGTCTTTATGACGAGATTCGTGAAAACGATAAGGTGACCTTTGATGTTCAAAATGGTAAAAAAGGTCTAAATGCAGTTAATGTAAAAGTTATCTAATCTTATTCATATTCATCATTTGAAAAGCATGCGTTTTACGCATGCTTTTTTAATTATATTAAATCCCAAACCAAAAGTACCTCGTTGTTTGCTATGTTCCGCAATGTGGGCATCGCGAACTAATAATAAGCCACCTCTCATGAAGGCATTTACCAGTTCTTCCTGATTTTACAAAGGGAATCAGGAAGTATAATGCTAAATGAAAAGAAACACAGCTAAGAATATTAAAAACAAATGCATCTTTGGGCAAGTAAGGTTATAAATTAGTTCTAACATTTCTATCCATTTCATTTAGCTTGTCAAGTAAATGCCTTCGAAGGAGTTTATTCTTACTTCCTGATTCCCTGTGGAAAATCCGGAAAACGGGGTTTTATTAAAAAATTCAGTACTCACAAAAATATATTTTTCAAAAGCGAAAATTTTTCAGCTCTATCCAGATTTAATATCGTGTTTTTACCAAACATACCTAAATGACACCCTAAATCCATTATTTCATATACATCATCAATGGATTTAAGGCAACAATCAGCATCTGTATCGCGTATAAATAGCATATATATATCCTTTGCACTAAAAAAAGTTTTATCATAATCAATTTGCTTAATTTTTTCTAATTTATTTATCACTGCCAACCGACTAAATATTTTTTGTGTTGAATGACATGTGTATTTAGTTGATTATCAATTGGTATTTTCGCATTTGCAAAAGTGACCTCCCTCTTTATAATCCGGGAACAATGATGGTAATGGAGCAATATTTGGCTGTATTCTCCACTTTCTGCTAGTCCCCCTAATTAATTCGATTACATCCAGCATTGAAATCAAGTGTATTCTTATTA
>CAIWXG010000479.1 GCA_903916555.1 uncultured Bacteroidota bacterium | reverse complement strand
TTTGTTCTTAATAAAAAGATTTAAATTAATGCCTCATTGGTTTTCAAAATATCGTTTTTCGCTAACAATATATATATTATTTTGTTTCTCAGGTAGTTTGTTTGCCCAGAACTCAGGTACAAATACACTCAATCTTAAACACGGCAACTTAAATCTGCACGCTAATGTTGAAAAATGGTTGGATAGCATAAATAAGAACTATAATTTTTCGGCACCTCTACAAGTAATAGTGGAATTTAATCATATGCCTGAGAATACACAAAAGGAAAAATTAAATAGTAATGGTATCTATGTATTAGATTATTTATCAAACAACTGTTATTCTGCACTCATAAAACAGCCTCTTTCAGGTGAACTTTTAAATTCTTATAATATTAGGAGTATTAATATAGTAAAGCCCGAGTGGAAAGCTGATACTTATCTCAGGAAAAAGATTGCTGCAATAAGTGGAAATGTAGAACTTTTAGTTTCCTTTTATTCATGCATTTATACTACTGAAATAAAAGAATTATTGGTGGCTTTGGGTGCAACTATAAATACAAGCTCATTGCAAAATTATGGTTCGTACAAAGTCATTATAGACGCTTCTAAAGTAACAAAACTGGCAAGCTGGTATGGGGTTAAATCGCTAAGTCCGGTAGGTATTTTACCTCTCGATTTACAATCAAGACCGGCAGTAAAAGGAAATTTTGCCATAAGTAGCCAATATGGAGGGCATAACTTAACAGGTGATAGTGTAACGGTAGGGGTTGGTGATAATGCGAGCGGTATATATCATATTGATTTAGTTGATAGAATTACGAATTTTAATCCCGTAGGTATTTCCCATCATGGCGAACATGTAAATGGTATTGTAGGTGGTGCTGCAATTATTGACCCTCTTGCAGGTAGTATTGCCCCACATGTAAGCCTTATAGACCAATTCTATGATTTTATTTTACCTGAATCAGGTGCTTTGTTTTATGATTATAACATGTCTATTACAAATAATTCTTATGCTGTTGTTCTTGGCGACTGTTCTTATGCAGGTACTTACGATGCTTATGCACAATTTGTGGATACTCTAGCATTACAATATCCTTATTTATTACATGTATTTGCATCCGGTAACGATGGCAGTAACAATTGTACACCCTATCTACCGGGTTTTGCCACAACAGCAGGTGGGTATCAACCTGCAAAAAATAATATTGTAGTGGGTAGTATTACCGATTATTTGGAGCAAGCTAACGATGAATCTCGAGGGCCGGTAAAAGACGGTAGAATAAAACCTGAAATTGTAGCTATTGGTTTGGGTGCCTACTCTACAATAGATATAGACCAATATGAATGGGCAGCAGGTACAAGTATGGCATCGCCACAGGTAGCAGGAGGTTTGGCGGCTCTTACACAGCGATATAAACAGCTAAATGCAAATGCACTGCCTTATTCTGATTTGTTAAAAGCTATTTTATTAAACGGGGCTATGGATTTGGGTAATAAAGGTCCCGATTTTAGCTTCGGTTTCGGAAGTATGGATTTGTATCGTTCGTTACAAATTTTAGATAGTGGTCATTATTATAGGAATACTGTAAATAATGGAGATTCGCAACAAATTACCATAAATGTACCTGCCAATACTGCACAACTTAAAGTGATGCTCTGTTGGAACGATGCCCCTGCAAACTTATTAGCGGCTAAACAATTAGTTAACGATTTAGACCTAACAGTAACAGAACCTATCGGAACAACCCATTATCCTTTAGTATTAGATGCTTCACCGACAAACGTGAATAAATTAGCAACCGAACAACCCGACCATTTAAACAATATAGAGCAAGTAACAATTAATAATCCATCGGCAGGTACTTATACATTTAAGGTTAAAGGTTATAATATTCCCGCATTATCAGGTACACAAGCTTATTCCTTAGTTTATGATATAATACCTCAGGGCGTTTTTCTAACCTTTCCAATAGGTGGCGAACAATTATCAAACATAGATTCAATAAGAATATTTTGGGAATCAGCAGATACAGGGAATAATACCTATACAGTAAAATTCTCTTCTGATAGCGGTGCTCATTGGACAACAATAGACAATAATGTAGCATCCAATTTAAGGCACTCTGATTTTTTGCCAACAGGTATCAACTCACCAAATTGCTTGGTGGTAGTATGGCGGAATGGTACCACCGAAGTTGCAAATTCAGGCAGATTTTCTATTAATACAATTCCGGTAGTAAAATTTGATACAGTACAATGTCCGGGATATTTAAATATTCACTGGTCGCCAATACTTAATGCAACAAGTTATTATTTGCTTTGCAAAAGAGGTAAATATATGCAGGTAATAGATTCTGTAAGTGATACGATGTATTCGTTTTCAAATTTATCTTTGGTAAACAAATCTTATGTTGCCGTACAGCCACTTTTTACAGGCATACCCGGTTACCGGAGTATAGCCGGCATAAAAGTTGCCGATAGTGGTAATTGTACTAATGCAAGTTCTTATGGCGATTTAATGATTGAGAAAATTATGAATCCACATAGTGGAAGAAAATATACAAGTTCTCAATTAAGCAATATTGAGCCTTTTCAATTAAAAATAAGGAATTTATATAACGAGCCTTGTGATAGTTTTTTAGTATCTTACAGTATTAATACCGGCGTGTGGCAAAATTACATATCTTATTCAACTATACCTGCGAACAGTTATGTTATTGTAAATGTTGCTAATATAGACCTGTCTGCAATTGGTACTTATCAAATTAAGGTTGCAATACATAACTTAAATCGCACAGACAATAATCCGGCAAATGATACACAATCTATTACAGTTGTTCAGTTACAAAACGATACTATTAATTTAAATAGTCCCTTTGTAGATGATTTTGAAACAATGCCAAAATTTTCTGTTAGTAACGATTCCATTGGTATATCACCAAATGGTCATTGGGACTATTTTAACTTAAATGATAGTGGCAGACTGAGGTCTTTTGTATCAGATAATATAACAATAAGTGGTACAAGGTCTATTAGTTTAGATGAGAAAAATGCAGTTGTAGCCGGAAGTAAAAATAATTTTACCGGTACGTTTAATCTTAACAATTTTGATACTTCTACAAGCGAAATAAGAATAGATTATGATTATATACTTCATGGCACCCCGAAAAGTGCAGATGGAAATTTAATAGTGGCAAGGGGAGTTGATACAAGTTCATGGATGCCTCTTTTTGCCTATGATTTGAGTGCCTATCCGGGTTTTCTTATGCATATTCAATCATTATCTTTAACAGATGCTCTGCGAAGTGGGAACAGAAATTTTTCTTCATCAACTCAAATTTCTTTCGGTCAAAATGATACATCCTTAATTTGTTTATCTAATTATGGAAACGGTATTACAATAGACAATTTTAAAATGTACACAGTTAGTAATGATGCAATATTGGCAGGTGTAATTACCCCATTACCTACAAACTGTGGTTTAAACAGTAATGTGCCATTAATAGTTACAGTAAAAAACGGGGTTAATTATACGCTACATACTATTCAATTATTTTATCAACTGGATGGTGGTATTACACATACAGGTACTATTGATTCATTAAATGCAAAGGCTACCATAAACTTTACTTTTATTGATAGCTTAAATATAGGGACAACACCTGCACATACATTAAATATTTGGTTATCGGAAACAGGAGATACTTATCATCCTAATGACAGTATATTCAATTATCAATTCCGGAATAGTAAAATAATTACAGCATTCCCCTATCTGGAAAATTTTGAAGCAGGGGGCGGTGGCTTTTTTAGTGCGGGCTTTAAAAATTCTTGGGCTTACGGAACACCTGCCAGCCCTAAAATAAATAAAGCGGCAAGTGGTACTAAAGCATGGAAAACAAATCTTACAGGCAATTATAACAATTTAGAAAAATCTTATTTATATTCTCCGTGTTATGATATAGGCAATTTATATAGCCCTTTTTTAAGTTTTAGTGCTGCATTAGACATAGAAAATTGTGGTAATTCACTTTGCGATTTGGCTTATGTTGAATATTCGTTTGATGGAAGCACTTGGATAAAATTAGGTGTAACCGGACAAGGTACCAATTGGTATGATTCTACATTTGATGTTTGGAATACAGAAGGTTTTACAAGATGGCACGTTGTTTCAACACCACTACCAAAACCCTGCTTAGGACAAAGATTGCACCTTAGGTTTGCTATGGTTGCTGACCCGGGAACTAATTTTGAAGGTTTTGCAGTTGATGACATTCATATTTATGACAGAATAAATAATATTTTTACATATAAATATAACTTTTCGCAATCGCAAAATGTAGCTGGTAATTACTGGAACGATTTTACTTATGCCTTTTTAATTTTAAGTTCTATACAACCTAAAAATCAAAATTTGGGCAATACAAATGTTACTTTATATACACACGACACGCTTAATAACCCTACTGCAACACAATATACATTTGACAGAAGTTATAATATAATACCAAGTATAGCACCAACCGATTCTATTGGAATTCAACTATATTTAACCGAAAATGAATTGGTGAATGTATTAAATGATACTGCTTGTCCGTCTTGCACTAAACCAATTGATGCGTATTCTTTAGGAATTACCCAATTTAATAATCCTGCCTATACTAACACTGAAAACGGCACATTACTTGATGATACCGGTGCCAATTTCAACTATTATTCATATAAAAATATACAATGGATACCTTTTGATGCCGGTTATTATGCACAGTTAAATGTGAAACCATTGTCTGAATTATGGTTTAATGACGGAGGTCCTACCGGAAGTTTTCCTGCCGGTATTGATTATCTAAATTTCATGGCTTTAAAAACGGGTAGCAATGTTTCGCTGTATTGGTATTCGCTTATAGATACTTCTGTTGTTAGCTATACTTTGCAAAAATCTACAGATGGTATAAATTTTACGAATATAAAAGATACTATTGCCACTCATACCAATCCGGGTGAATATGGCTTTATGGACAATAACGCTTTTAATGTAAGTAATACTCTTTTTTATCGTTTAATGTGGACTATTAATGGAAAATCAACCCATTATTTTTCGCCAATTCGTACTATAGATAGTAATAATATAAGTGGCAATTTGGCTACATTAAATGCTAATATGGTAAGTAGTAAAGATATTTTGGTAAACTGGCAGTCTTTTATTGATGGTATTGTAAGTAACTATGTGCTTGAAAGAGCAATTGATAAGGGAAGCTATACACCATTAACTACTGTAAGTTCTTTAAAACATTACGGGCAACAATATTCTTACTTAGACCAAACATCTGGCATCAATTATTTAGTTAATGGCACACCAATACACTATAAACTAACTGCAACACTTTTAAATAACAGCACAGTTACCTTACCGGTTTGCACGGTTAATTGGGAGAATGCAAATAATTTAATCAATATTTATCCTAATCCGAGTAGTAATGGAGTATTCAATTTAGTATGGCGAGCCGATAGCGGTACTGCCATGAATGTAAAGATTACCGATGCACTAGGCAGAACACTATTTGAAACAAATGCCATTGCCACTCAGTGGTTAAATACCACAACCCTGCAAACAGGGCATCGGGCAAAAGGCCTTTATTTTGTTGAAACTTGGCTCGGAAATCACAAATATGTAAATAAGATTATTATGCAATAATCTTATTTTGTATATAGAAATTCATATTCTGATTTTATTCCTTTGGCTTTATTTTGTGCTTCATTAGCTCTTAGTTCTACACGTCTTATTTTGCCACTTATTGTTTTAGGTAGCTCTGTAACAAATTCAATAATACGTGGCATTTTATAAGGTGCTAAATTTTTTCTTGCATAATTAAATAAATCCGTTGCCAATTCTTGATTAGGTACATATTCATTATTAAGCACAATAAATGCTTTTACTTCGTACCCCTTTATAGCATGTGGGCTACCTACAACAGCAGATTCTTGCACACCTTCATGTTCCAATAAAATGCTTTCTACCTCAAATGGTCCTACTCTGTAGTCCGATGATTTGATAACATCATCATCTCTGCCCACAAACCAAATATAACCTTCTTCGTCTCTATAAGCTTTATCGCCGGTGTAATACAGATTGTTTTTAAAGACACTTAATCTCTTTTGCGGGTCATCAAAATAGTCTTTAAAAATTCCGTTTGGCTTGCCAGTATCCATTTTTACACAAATATTACCTTCTTCGTTATCGGGTAAAATATGGGTGTTGTCATCTGCAATTACTACATCGTAGAGAAATAAGGGTTTGCCCATAGACCCAAATTTCACTTTACTGTCGGGTAAGTTGCCTACCATACAAGTACTTTCTGTCTGTCCGAAACCATCTCTTATTAAAATTCCGGTTCCATTTTTTCATTGCTTTATTACCTCCGGATTTAGAGGCTCACCGGCAGCAACACATTCTCTAAAACTAAATTTATATTTCTTTAAGTCCTCTAAAATTAATAAACGCAATACCGTTGGTGGAGCACAAAAGGTAGTTATTTTGTGTTGTTCCATAAGGCTTAACGTATCTTGGGCATTAAACCTGCCGGTAGTGTGGTAAGCAAATATGGTTGCACCAATGCTCCATGGGGCAAAGAAACTACTCCAAGTAAATTTTGCCCAGCCAGGTTGCGATATGTTATAATGTATGTCTCCTTGTTTTAAACCTATCCAGGAGGCAGTGGTTAAATGCCCAAATGGGTAGCTAAGATGGGTATGTATAACCACTTTGGGCATACCGGTTGTGCCGGAAGTGAAAAATAAAAATAAGGGGTCATCGGCATTGGTGTCGGCATAGTCGGCTATAGTGCTTTCTTTTTCAATATCTGCCCACGAATACCAGTTTTCTCTTACACCTTCTGCAATAATTTTTATATCTACTGTTTTGCCACTCAGCAATTCTGCTTCTTCTATTTTAGGTGCATTATCAGCATCGGCAATTACTATTTTGGGCATTAATTTTCCAAATCTATATACAATATCGTGTACTCCTAATATGGTGGCAGCGGGTATCATTCGCAATCCGCCTTTTATTGTAGCAAGAATTGTAAACCAATTTATGGGCTGTAATGCCATTTGGGTAAGTAGAATATCAGAAGGCTTTACACCTTTGTTTTTTAAGAAATTTAGTAATTTGTTGCTGTTATTATTTATTTCTAAAAAAGAGTAATTAATCGTTTCTTGTCCATTTGTCCAAAGTAAAGCAGTAGCATTAGGCGTGTCTTTAACATGGATACCTTCAAATATTTCTTTTGCCCAATTAAATTTTACGCGAGCCGGAATAGGGAGTGTACTTAATTCCTGAAATTTTTTTTCTGCTATTAGCTTGCGTATTTCTCTATAAACATTTTCCATACCTAAAATTAAAAAACTTTGTCTGAAAAATAATTTTTACGAGGGTTGTTTTTGTGAATAATTATTTTGGTAATGTAAAAATATATTAATGTAAAAATATAGAATTAGTTATAGACGATTAGAACAGGGAGGGTAAAATACGACTGTCATATTTTTTATACTTACAGTTCGGAATCTCATTTTAGGTGTATAGTTCAAATATTGTATCTTTGTTGAAATATCTTTATGGAACTTTCAGAACTTGATTTGAGTAAAACATATAGTTATGCCGATTACTACAAGTGGCAGTTTGAAGACCGTGTAGAATTGATAGATGGGAAAGTTTATAAAATGACCCCGGCTCCAAGTTATATTCATCAGGATATATGTGGAAATGTTTATAACCCTGTAAAAAATTTCCTGAAAGACAAACCATGCAAGGTACTTTTTGCTCCTTTT
>CAIWXG010000478.1 GCA_903916555.1 uncultured Bacteroidota bacterium | reverse complement strand
CGAAAATAAAGTAATTTAGTATTCTGTTATACAACTATATTAATCATTTTTCCTTTTACGAATATTACTTTTTTTGCCGGTTTACCTTCCATCCATTTTTGTATTACATCGTTTGATAAAACAGATGTTTCTATTAAAGATTGTTCGGCGTCAAGTGGAAACTCCAATTCTATTCTTGGCTTACCATTTACCGCGACCGGATAAACTTTTGTGGACTCAATTAAATAGCTTTCTTCATATACAGGAAAACAGGCATCAACAACACTATTGGTATTTCCTAAGTATTGCCATAATTCTTCTGCTATATGTGGAGCATAAGGGCAAATAAGTATTACTATTGGTTCCCATATAGCTTTTTTACGACAATTGATTGCCGCCAATTCATTAATAGTAATCATAAATTGGCTTACAGAAGTATTGAATGAAAAACGTTCCATATCCTCACCAATTTTTTTTTATTGTTTTGTGTAAAACCCTTAATTCTTCGTTGGTTGGGGCTTCATTGTTAATTACCCAGCCTTTTTGCTCATCAAAAAATTGTCTCCAAAATTTCTTCAAAAACCTATGTACACCTTCAATACCTTTTGTATCCCATGGTTTGCTCATTTCTATTGGGCCTAAAAACATTTCATACATTCTAAATGTATCAGCACCAAAATCATTCACAATATCATCGGGTGTAACTACATTATGTTTCGATTTAGACATTTTTTCTATTTCTGAATTACATAATATATACCATTCATCATCTTCAGTTTTACCGTTCCAAATTACCAAATTCAATAAATAGTCAACTTCACTTTCTTTTGCACCTTCAAATAATATTAAATCTTTAAAGCTTGTTTTTGTCAGTCTTCCTTTTGCATCAACAAAAAAATGTGCATTTCTCAATCTAAATTCATTGCTTCCGGGACTCTTTTTGTATTTTTTATCATTCCATACAAAAGGTTTTTCAAAATTTATTGCCCTGCCATGAGAAATAAGGAATAATACTTTTTCATTTGTTTCTTCTTCAAAAGCATAAAAGGAATCAGTAAAAAAAGATTTACCTTGTATCATTCCCTGATTCAATAACTTCTTAAATGGTTCTTCAAAACCTATATGTCCCAAATCGTAAAGAGCTTTAGTCCACATTCTTGAATAGAGTAAATGCCCTACAGCATGTTCTGTTCCACCAACATATAAGTCAACTTGTTGCCAATAATCCGTAGCTTTTCGGTCTGCAAATACATGGCTGTTATTGGGGTCCATGTATCTTAGAAAATACCAACTGCTACCTGCATAGCCGGGCATAGTATTTGTTTCTCTTGTACCGTAATCTGTATTTACCCAATCTGTAATATTTGCTAATGGTCCTTGCCCGTCAGGTCCGGGTTTATATTGTTTTACCATTGGCAATTCAACAGGTAAACTGAAATCAGTTTCAGATTTATTGTTTTGAGGTATAATTTCTGCAATCTCATCAATTCCATAAGGAATGCCATCATGATAAATGATTGGAAACGGTTCTCCCCAATAGCGTTGTCTGCTGAAGCCGGCATCTCTTAATTTATAATTTGTCTTTTTTTGTCCTACTTTAGATAAAGCTTTCATTGCAGCAATACCGGCTTCCTGAATACTCATACCATCTAAAATGCCACTATTATTGATAGTTCCTGTTTTTTCGGAATAAGCTTTTTCGCCAGTATATTTAATTCCGAAAATATTTGTAATTGGTATTTTAAAAAATTTTGCAAAAGCATGATCTCTGTCATCGCCACACGGCACACCCATAATAGCACCTGTACCATAGCCGGCTAGTACATATTCTGATACCCAAACAGGTATTTTTTTATGTGTTAAGGGGTGTATTACATAATTACCTGTAAAACAACCTGTTATTTGTTTTACATCACTTATTCGTTCTCTTTCCGACCTGCTTTTTACATATTGAATATAGTCATTTAAATCACTTTTATGTTCATTAGTAGTTATTGCTGCCAATAGTTCGTGTTCAGGTGCTAATACCATAAAATCAACACCCATTATAGTATCCGGTCTAGTGGTAAAAACTTTAATTTCAGGAGTGTTTTTTGTTACAATTTTCTTTTCAATATTATTATTATCTAAGTTTTCTATTTGGATATTTTCATCAAATTCAGTTTCATTATTAAATGCTATTTGAAACTTAATTTCCATGCCATTACTTTTCCCAATCCAATTGCGTTGCATTTCTTTCATTGCTTCGCTCCATTCTAATTTGTCAAGACTATTTAAAAGTCTTTCGGCATATTCGGTTATTCTTAAAAACCATTGCCTCATATTTTTTTTCTCTACCGGAAAGCCACCTCTTTCCGATACTCCGTTTACTACCTCATCATTAGCGAGTACGGTTCCTAAATTTTGGCACCACCATACTTCAGCATATCCTTGATAAGCTATGCGATATTGCATTAAAGTATCCCTTTTCTCTTTTTCTGTATAATTAGCCCATGTAGTATCATCAAAAAGGAGCAAGTCATTATCAGGGCAAGGATGATTTTTGTTACCTTCTTTTATAAAAAAATCAATTAATACATTTATTGGTTTTGTTTTATTTTCAGTCCTGTCATACCAGCTATTAAAAAGTTGAAGAAAAATCCATTGTGTCCATTTGTAATATTTTGGGTCTGAAGTTTGTACTTGCCTGTCCCAATCATAGCAAAAACCAATATGGTCTAATTGTTCTCTATATCGTTTTATATTTTTTTCAGTTGTAACTGCCGGGTGTTGCCCTGTTTCTAAAGCGTATTGTTCTGCAGGAAGCCCAAATGCATCGAAACCCATTGGGTGTAAAACATTATATCCTTTTAATCTTTTATAGCGGGCATAAATATCAGAAGCTATATAGCCAAGCGGGTGGCCTACATGCAAGCCTGCACCACTTGGATATGGAAACATATCTAAAATATAAAATTTCTCCTTATTACTTTCATTACTTACCTTATAAACCTTTTCTTTTGCCCACTTTTCTTTTGCTCTCCCTTCAATATCAGCAAAATTATATTCCATAGTATTAAATGTTCCTTCCTCTGTTTGTGTTAAAATAAAAAATATACTTTTAGAAGAAATTATAAATATATTATTTATGTTTCCTTCAAATTTATACAAAAATAGCTATAAAAATCTTCAAAAAAAATTTGTAAAAATTACCTTATTAATAATTTACCGACTGTATAATAAAATATATAGTATAAAAGATGATTACAGAAATAGAGATTGGTTTATTTAAAGAATCTTTTTTACCAATAAATATATAATAAAAGTATAATACAAAAACACAACAACAAACATACTATTTAATAATATAAAATACCCATATGCTCAAGAAAAGAGTAGAGATTATACAAGTCGTGTTTGTGAACATAAGAATAGAT
>CAIWXG010000477.1 GCA_903916555.1 uncultured Bacteroidota bacterium | reverse complement strand
GCATGGGATTATGCTGCTAATTTACGTGGTTATACTTACGCATTTGCAACCATTCTACAACAAGGAAGTATGGCATATAAATTTGCAATAGCTACATTGCCTGTAGTTGCTAATGGCTTAGACTTAAATACAAATCTTAATGAAGAATACTGTTTAAATGCAGAAATAAGTAAGTCTTATTCTATATGGACTAAAAGAAAGGGGAATTTAAGAATATTAGGCTATTATAATAATGGGCACATGGGAAATTATAATCAAGCTATGCAGCATATAGACAGTACCGGAATACCTAATATTATAAATACAAGACAATACGGTAGAACAAAAACGGGTATAGGAGCTAGCTTCGACCAACAAATAAGTAATAATACAGGTATTTTTGCACGTGCAGGTTATAATGATGGCAACAATGAAACATGGGCATTTACAGAGGCAGACAGAACATTGTCTGCCGGCATCGCTATAAATGGAACATCTTGGCATCATAAAGAGGATATACTTTCTTTAGCTATTGTTACAAACGGGCTTTCTGAGCCACATAGAACCTATTTAGAAAAAGGTGGTTTAGGATTTCAATTAGGTGATGGCAAATTAAGTTACGCTAATGAAAAGGTAATTGAATTAAACTATAATTTCAAACCTCTTTCTACCGGTATTTGGTTTACTTACGATTACCAACTTGTACTTAATCCGGGTTATAATGCAGATAGAGGCCCTGTAAATGTGTTTTCGTTAAGAGTACATGTAGAAATATAATTGGCTATTTTTCTATAATTAAAAGCAACTGCTATTTTATTTCATTAGTAAAGCTAAAATAACTAATTAATTTTGTGACTACTTTATACATATTGAAACATCACAAATTAAAATAAAAACAAATGAATACACGTGCCGACAAAATAATGCACTATGCAGCCTATATTTATATTGTTTTACCTTTTTTGATTTTTGTAATCGGATGGATGAGATGGTATTATGCATTAGCTCTATCTACAATAATTATCATATCATTTATTTTATCTATAAAAAATATAAATCAATTTATTAAAATTGATTTTAATAAAAACAAGAATAAACTAATAATTGCGTTATCTGCTATTCTATTATGGGTATTTTTCTCAGGTATTGGTGGGTATAGTTATCAAAATGAAGACCATCATTACCGTAATGCCATTCTTAGAGACCTAATTACTTATGATTGGCCGGTAGTTTACCATGTAGAAGGTTTGAAAAACGGGAATATAATAGATGGGCAGTCTTGTTTAATGGTCTATTATTTAGGCTATTGGCTACCGGCAGCACTAATCGGAAAAGTATTTGGTTGGGTTGCTGCTAATTTTTTTCTTTATATTTGGTCTGTTAGTGGAGTACTACTTATATATTATTTTTTTTGTCGTAAATTCAATAAGTTCTCTCTAAAGCTTTTATGGATATTTATATTTTTTGGGAACTTATATTATATTGGTTGTTTTTTTCATTTCCCATTTCGTACGGTTTTAGAAAAAGATTATGTCTTATGGGCTGATGGTCTTACAATTTCAAGTTCTACTACGGGCACTTTTTATTGGGTTTTTAACCAATTTGTGCCTCCGGTATTAATAATTTTACTTATACTAAATAACATACACAAGAAAAATATACTATTTATTTATTCTTTTTGTTTCTTCTTCGGTCCATTGTCATTTATTGGTTTATTTCCATATATATTGTACATAATGATACAAAATATTTTTTTCAATACAGAAAATAAAGACAACTTACTCAATAAGATACTAAATTATATTTCTTTCCAAAATATTATTGCCGGATTATTAATAGTAAGTATTACTTTTTTCTATTTTAGCAGTAATTCTGCAGTTAGCCATATTAGTATCTTTCAACCAACGAGTATTGAATCTTATTTAATATTTACGCTACTATCATACAGTCTTTTATTTGCATTTTTATATAAAAAATATAAAACGGAGCCTTTATTCTATATTTCATTTATAATACTAACATTTCTTCCCTTTTTAGAAATAAACAAACCCTATAACGATTTTAGTGCAAGAGGTTCTATTCCATCTATGATTATTTTAATGTATCTTACAGGAAAAATGATTATAGAAAACAATGGCAAGTATAGAAAACTATATTTAGTAAGTACCTATTTAATAATAGCTGCAATAGGAACCGGCTTACAAATATCAAGGTCTGTACTGTTTACAACAGGTAATTATTTTTTTCATGACAAGGCAAGTATTTATTTGTACGGACGTAATAATATTTTTGGGTTAAGAGAAAATTTAGGAAAAAATCCCAATGCATCAAAAAACAGAAATAACCTTATACAAGATGATTTAAAGACATTAAACAATCCTAATAATTTTGCAATAAATAATTTTATGGGTTTAACCAGTAAATCTATATTTTACAAATACTTGGCAAAATAATTTTAAAAAAAACTAAACGGCAAAAGAACTGCCACAACCACAAGTTTTGCTGGCATTAGGATTTTTAAATACAAAACCTCTTGAATTCAAACCATCCTCATAGTTAACCTCCATGCCAAATAGGTAAATACTATGTGCAGGGTTAATTGCAACTTTTAAGCCATCTATTTCAAAAATATCATCTCCACTTTCAGGAATAGAAAAATCAAGAACATAACTTAAACCACTACATCCCCCACCCTTTACACCTAAACGCAAAACTTTATCAATATCAAAACCTTCTTCATTTATCAATCTATTTATTTCTTTTATTGCATTTGTTGTTAGTGTAACCGTTGTATTTAAGACTGTTTCCATAATTATGTATTTATTGCAAAAATACTTCTAATACCTTTTTATACCAAATAAGGGATACTATATACGTATAGAATTTAATAATAGTTTTAGGCTTTCTGAAATTGTCTTTTTTAAAAAATGGTATTTTAACGAACTAAGAATACCAAATTTGTTTTAGTTTTTTTACTTTTGCATAAAATCATATTTTTATGGATGAGGCATTAGATAGGATATTAAGCGAAATATCCAAACAAATGAATAAAGCAATTGCTCATATTGAATCTGAAATTAACAAAATACGTGCAGGTAAGGCTACACCTATGATATTAGATGGCATTTATGTTGATTACTATGGCAACCCTACCCCGCTAAATCAGGTAGCAAATGTTACAATTCCTGATGCAAGAACAATATCTGTACAACCTTGGGAGAAAAAAATGCTTCCAATAATTGAAAAAGCAATTATTGCTTCAAATATTGGTTTGAATCCACAAAATGATGGTATTTATATAAGATTATATTTGCCTATTTTAACTGAAGAACGCAGAAAAGAATTAGTAAAAAAGGTTTATGTAGAAGGTGAGCATGGTAAAGTAACAATAAGAAGTATAAGACGCGATACTATGGAACAAATAAAGAAATTACAAAAAGACGGTCTTAGTGAAGACATAGCTAAAAATAATGAGGGTCTTATTCAAATTATTACCGATAAAAATATTGCTCTCATAGACCAACATTGTAAAGACAAAGAAAAAGAAATAATGACTGTATAATAATTATTATTATAAAAGATAATTTTATAAAAGATAATTGGCTATTAATTTTTTAAAATTGATAGCCAATTATCTTTTATATAAAACCCAAGATTAGTACAGATAATTTCGTCTTAATTATGGTTCGACAACTTTTATTAATGTATCATTGAAATTAAAAAAAATATAATGAAAAAAGCAATTACACTATTTTCTTTTTTGTGTTTTTTAGATTTAGTTACTGCTCAAGCACAAACACCATTACCCTTTAACACATTAGAGCATGTAGATATAAACAATATAAGTGCAGGTCTATTGGTTCACGGTGATATGTGGTGGAATCCGGTTACACTAAATGCTGATTGTTCTTTTCCTGCTACATCGGTAAAAAACATAAGTTTTGCAGGCTCTTTATGGATGTCCGGCTATGATACATCAGGTAATTTACACCTATCGGCACAAACATATAGGCAAAACGGTAATGATTATTGGCCCGGCCCCTTAGATAGCTCAGATACTTTAACTTATGCCAGTTCGCAGAAATGGGCAAAAATATGGAAGATAAACAGAACTGATATACAACATTTTCAAGGTTTGGTTACGCATGATTCGGCAAGTACTTTAAATGCTATTTGGACTTGGCCAGCAAAAGGTAATATACATGCAGCAGGTTTATTTGGTGCTCCAATTGATATTACTACTGATATGGCTCCTTTTGTTGATTTAAATGGGAATGGAATTTACGAACCCTTATTAGGCGAATACCCTGACATAAAAGGCGACCAAGCATTATGGTGGGTTTTTAGCGATAACGGTTCTGCACATAGTGAAACAAATGCAAAACCTTTATATGTTGAAATACATGGT